>NZ_BAAGGY010000009.1:0-122063 GCF_054658635.1 Agathobaculum sp. TL06 | reverse complement strand
TCGCGGAGGCGGCGAAGCGGCTGTATGCGTTGGTGCTGGACATCGCGGGCGGCAGACCCTCCAAAACCGAGCTGCTGGGCTACCGTGAAATCGCCATCTTCAAAAACGGCGTTACGCTGTAAATAAAAAGATTACCCGTTATATATGGAAATCACCCCGTGGAGCAGAGGCGCCGCGGGGTGGTTTTATTTTTTGAAAAAACAGATTGTGCAAGTTGTGTGAGGAATGTGCGTGAATGCCGGTTTCTGCTATACAAGGGAAGAAAAGTGCTAAAATGGGAAAAAGTTGAGAAATACAAGCCTTTTGTGTGGATACAGCGGTAAACAATAGCGAAGTTCCGCAGGGTAGGACGGAAAAAACGGCGGCTATGGGATCGGCCTGTCGAGGAGGCAAAGGGACGCTAAGAGAAAACCCGCCGTTTCTTTTGAAACAGCGGGTTTTCTCTGGCTATTTTACGCGGCCGGAGCGTCTTCGGCCGGAGCATCCTCCACGGGAACCTCCTCCGCCGGCGTTTCCGGTGAAACGATCTGGATATCGGCACGCAGAATCAACTGTTTTGCGCCTGTGCTGTCCGCATCGCCAAGCACAAAGGAAAGCTCATGGCTGCCCTCTGAGGCGTCTTCCGGAATGCGGAGCAGATACTCGCTGGATGCGGCATCGTTTTCGATGGTAAACGCCGCGTTGGAATAGCCTGCGATGTCCGCGCCGTCCCATTGCCAGCGCGCCGGAAGCTGGACACGGGCGATCCCGTTTTCGCCGGTGATATCCGCGGTCACGAGCAGCGTTTTGCCGGGATAGGCTGCCGCGCTCCGGATGTTGAGCGAGCCGCCGTATTCCACCGGACGCTGCTCCACCGGAAGGGCTGTTTCACAGCGGACCTCGGTGCCGTCGAACATGGTCAGGACAAAGGCGATGTCGAGCGTATCGCCGGCCAGCTCTTTGAGCGTGTATTGCAGCGTGCTCGTCTTATGGTCGGCGGTCAGGAAGCTGCTGTTCCCGTAGCCATCGACCGCCGCGCCGTTGACATACCACTGCGCTTTGCAGGCATAGGAGGCGGAGACGCCTTCCAGCCGTGCGGTGACGGTAAACGGCTGGTACGGACGGACGCTGTCCGGCGCCGCGGTAAGCTGTACACTGGTCGCTTTACGGGCCGCATCCCGCTTTTGGATTTCAGCAAAGCCGTAATCAAGCAGCTGGCGGGAATCCGCGAAGCGCTGCGCGTCGCTGGTGGATTTCATAACCACCGCGATCACACGCCGCCCATCCCGTACCGCGGTCGTGGTGACGCAATAGCCTGCCTCCGCGATGGTGCCGGTTTTGAAGCCGTCCAGCCCTTCGTAAGGCGCCATGGTGTTGAGCAGGTGGTTGGTGTTATTATAGTAGGCGCCGTTAAAGCTGAACCCGCTTTTGGAGGTGATGCGCAGGATATCGGGATAATCGTTGATAAAGCGGCGGGTGAGCTTGGCCTGCGAGCGGGCCGTGATATAATTGGGCTGCGCACCGTGGCAGTTGTAATAGGTCGCGTTCAGGCCGAGATCCTTGGCGGTCTGGTTCATGCGGGCGACAAATGCGCTCTCACTGCCGCTGATATGCTCGGCCATGACGATGCACGACGCGCTGGCGGAGGGGATCATGATCAGGTGAAGCAGCGTATCGACCGAGTAGGTGGCGCCCTCGGTCAGCGGTACGGCGGTGGGATAGCTGGCGTCGCGCGATTTGACAGCCGCGTTGTGGCTGACCTTGACCTGGGTGTCCAACGTCAGGCGGCCGGCCTCCAGCTCCTGATAAATGATGTACGCGGTCAGCACCTTGGTCATGCTGGCCGGCACACGGGCAACGTCGGCGTTATACTCGTAAAGCGTTTCCCCAGTCTGCGCGTCCATGACGAAAACGCTTTCCGCCTGATAGCTGAGCGCGGCAGCGCCGGGCGCGAGGCCGCAGAACAGCACCAGAACGGCCAAAACGGATGCGATCAGTTTTTTTCTCATGCAGTTTACCCCCTTGAAAATAAAAAGCAGACACCGCGCAAGGAATGCGGGTATACTGCATAAATTATAACATCGGTGGAGAAAAAAGTAAATTTCAAAAATTGCACGCGGCGCAAAAGAAACGGGAAAAGTTCAGACAATGTTCAAAAACTTCCGGCCCTGCGTGCTATACTAAAGCATAGGGCATACTAAGGCACACGGAATCGGATAAAGGTGGAGTGCTTATGAAAACGCTGTACTATGGCGGCCCAATCCGTACAATGGAGAGCGGCGGGCCGGCCGAAGCGCTGCTGGTCGAAAACGGCGTGATTGCGGCCGTGGGGACGCGGGAAAAGCTCGCGGCATGGGCGCGCGGCGCGGCGGAGATCGACCTGGATGGACGCGCGCTGCTGCCTGCGTTCCTGGACGCGCACGGCCATTTTTCCGGCGCCGCGCAGGCGCTGCTGCAGGTCCCGCTGGAGGAGGCCGCCAGCCTGGACGAGATCGGACAGGCGCTGTCGCATTTTATCACGGCTAACAAAATACCGGACGGGCAATGGGTGGTTGGCAAAAGCTATGACCAGAACACGCTCGCGGAGCGGCGCCATCCGACCCGTGCGCTGCTTGACCGCGTTTCCGCGGTGCATCCAATCATGGTGGTGCATCAGTCCGGCCATATGGGGGTGTTCAACTCCCTGGCATTGGAGCTGCTCGGCGTCAAAGCGGACACGCCCGCGCCGGCGGGCGGCGTGATCGGCACGGAAAACGGCGTGCTGACCGGTTATATGGAGGAAAATGCGTTCCTGCAGTACCAACAGAAGGTGCCGATGCCGGACATGGAGGACCTGATGGACGCGTATCGTCGGGTGCAGGAGCAGTACGCCTCCTATGGCGTGACGACCGTGCAGGAGGGGATGATGCCCGAAAGCCTGATCCCGCTGTATCAGACCCTGCTTGCGCACCGGCTGCTCACGCTGGACGTGGTGGCATATCCGCCCGTGGACGCCTGGGATGAGGCGAGCGCGGCGTTTCCGGAAGCAGTCCGGCGCTACCATAACCATTTCAAGCTCGGCGGGTGTAAAATTTTCCTGGATGGTTCCCCGCAGGGCCGTACCGCGTGGATGCGGGAGCCGTATCAGGGCGCGGAAGACGGGTATCGAGGCTACGGCACCATGAGCGGGCAGGCGGTGCAGGAAGCGCTCATGGCAGCCTATCATGGCGGGCTGCAGGTGTTGGCGCACTGCAACGGGGATGCGGCAGCGGAGCAGTTTTTGCAGGCCGTGGCTGCGGTCGAGCGGGAATTTCCGGATTTCCGCGGCCTGCGGCCGGTCATGATCCATGCGCAGCTTCTCGGACTGGACCAGATGGAGGCCGTCAAGCGGACCGGCGTGCTGCCATCATTTTTTGTGGCGCATGTGTACCGGTGGGGCGAGGTGCATATCCGGAATTTCGGGCTGGCGCGCGCACAGCATATCAGTCCGGCGCGCGCGGCGCTCGAGCAGGGGATTCCTTTCACATTCCATCAGGATACGCCCGTGCTGCCGCCGGACATGCTGGGTACCGTCTGGTGTGCGGTCAACCGGCTGACGGAAAGCGGCGCCGTGCTCGGCGCGGACCAGCGTATTCCCGTGGAGGACGCGCTGCGCGCGGTTACGGTCCACGCTGCCTACCAGTATTTTGAGGAAGCGCGCCGCGGCTCTCTGCGGCCGGGCAAAGCGGCCGATCTGGTGCTGCTGGACGCCGATCCGTTCGCGGTCGAGCCAGATGCGCTGCGGCGGGTACGCGTGCTGGAAACGGTCAAGGCAGGGGAAACGATTTACCGTGCATGACGGCTCTCCGGCAAAATCCGCTTGCCTTTTCTGCGCGGGATGCCGTATACTAAAGGACGGGAATATGAAAAGCCGGCGGCGGGCGGCCGCTTATCCGTGGGGATAGGCGGCCGCCCTGTGTCCGCGGGCATATGACGGGAGAGACTATCATGAATATTACCAAAGGCGATGTGCAAGAGCTGCGCCGCCGCCTGAAAAAGACCGAATGCACCTTTGGCCGCATGTGCGGGTGCTATGTCAACAGCGGCAAGCAGGTCGTCCTGAAGTTCGGCGAACAGTTTTCCGAGCTGGAGGAGGACGAGTTTTACAAGTATTTGGAGATTGCGAAAAAAACGCTGTCCGGCACGCTGGGCGGCAACCTGCTTGAGCTGGAATTCGCGCGCGGGGAGCAGGCGGACGAGCGCCGCTCGTTCCTGCTTACGCTCAAGGGCAGCAAGCTGGCCAACGACGACCTGCTCGACCGCCTGTATGAGCAGGTCATCGAACAGTATGCCTATCCGGGCAACTACCTGATTTTAGTTTATCACGATGTGTACGACGTGCCGGCCCGGGCGACCTCTGGCGAAGCGCAGGAGGAGTCCGAGGAGATCTACGAGTACATACTGTGCGCGGTGTGTCCGGTCGAGCTGTCCAAGCCCGCGCTCGGTTATCGGGAGGAAGAGAACCGCATCGGCGCGCGCGTGCGCGACTGGGTGGTCGGCCTGCCCGACCTGGGCTTTGTCTATCCGGCGTTCAGCGGCCGCGGCAGCGATGTGAACGCTGTGCTGTATTACGTCAAAACCGGCCGCGGCTCCCATCCGGAGCTGATCGAAAACGTACTCGGATGTGTGTCCCAGCGCACGGCCGCAGAGGACAAGAAAGCGTTCCAGAGCGTTGTGAAAAGCGCGTTCGGGGAGGATGAGGAGCAGGCGGACGCCGCGTTCTTCCGGATACAGAAGACGATCAGCGGCATGGTGGCCGAACAGGAGGCGGACGAAAGCCTGCCGCCGGTCAGCCTGACGGCCGAGACGGTCGCGGACCTCGCGGCGGAGGCCGAGGTGCCGGAGCCGGTCAGGGAGCAGATCGGCAAGGCATTCGCGCAGACGTTCGGAGACGTGCCGCCTGTTGCGAACAATGTGCTGGACAGCCGTCTGGTGGAGGAAAACACCCAGCGGATGCACACGGCGGCGCTGGAGCAAAGGGTTGCGGAGCTGCAGCACCGCCTGGCGGAGCAATCCGAACGCCTGGCCGGAGACGAGGCCCCCTGGGAGGAAAGCGCGGGCATCGTGCTGCGGGTGCCGGAGGAGCGGGCGGACCGCATCCATACGGGTGTGGTCGAAGGGCAGAAATGCCTGCTGATCCCGATTGAGGAGGGGGAGTCCGCCAGCATTAACGGTGTGGATCAGACCCTGTAAAACAGCAGAACAAGGTGAGCCGGCAGTTGCCGGCTCTTTTTTTGTGCCGGAAATGTGCGAAATCGGCGGCGGGATTTGTGCAATATGCGAAAATGTGATTTTCCCTCTTGACAGTACGGAAAAGGACGCTATAATAAAAGCATAACTTGTCAGACAAGTTGAGGGAGGGAAGCCATGAAGGCCGAACGCATCAATGTGACGGAAAGCGTGCTCCAGTACCTGACCGGCCATATCCAAAGCGGCCAGTGGGCGGTCGGCAGCAAGATCCCGTCCGAGAACCAGCTGACCGAACGGCTCGGCGTCAGCCGCGCGAGCGTGCGCGTGGCGATCCAGCAGCTGATCGGCGTAGGCGTGCTGGAAAGCGTGCATGGGAAAGGGACCTTCCTGCGGGACGACCGCGTGGAAACCCTGCTCACCGGAGCCAGTCAAATCACCCCTGCGGACTGTGCGGATATCCGCGCGGTGTTGCAGTTCCGGCGCATTTTAGAGCCGGAAGCGGCGGCGCTGGCCGCAAAAAACGCAACAAAAGCGCAGATTGGGCGTCTGCATGAGCTGACCGGCCGGCTGCCCGCGCTGCGCGGCCAGAAAAGCGAATTTGTGCGGTGCGACATGGCGTTCCATGAGGAGCTGTGCCGGGCGTCCGGCAATCATCTGCTGGTCAAAAGCCTGCATGAGGTGTTCGAGCAAACGGTGCGCAACCATGAACAACTGACCCAGCGGTTCGGCGAGCAGGACGCTCTGTTTTTTCACCCCATGATCCTCAATGCGGTCGAGGTACACAATGACAACCTGGCGCGTGCGCTGATGCAGGCGCACATCCTGCAAAATTACGATAAGGTTTAACTTGTATAACAAGTGAAAGGGAGAGAATATCATGCCAATTACCATCCGTGACATCCGTGTGATCTGCACCGCGCCGGAGGGCATCAACCTGGTGGTCGTCAAGGTGGAGACGAGCGAGCCGGAGCTGTACGGCCTGGGCTGCGCGACGTTTGCCTACCGCCACCTGACCGTGCAGCATCTGGTGGAAAATTACCTCAAGCCGCTGCTCGTCGGCCGCGAGGTGAACAACATCGAGGCGCTGTGGCAGCTGATGCACCAGAACGCCTACTGGCGCAACGGCGGCATTGAAAACAACGCGATCTCGGGCGTGGACATGGCGCTGTGGGACATCAAGGGCAAGCTTGCGAACATGCCGTGCTACGAGCTGTTCGGCGGCAAGTGCCGCGAGGCTATTCCGGTCTACCGCCACGCGGACGGGCGCGATGTGGAGGAGATCTGCGATAACATCGAGCGCTTCCGCGACATGGGCATCACCCACATCCGCTGCCAGTGCGGCGGCTATGGCGGGGGCGGCTACGGCAAGGCGCCCGCGACCGCGCCGCAGGGCGCGCCGGACGGCGTCTACCTGGACTCGCGCAAATACATCCGCGACACGGTCAAGCTGTTTGAGGGCATCCGCGCGCGCATCGGCTACGACATGGCGCTCGTCCACGACGTGCATGAGCGCATCGCGCCGGTCGAAGCGCTGCAGCTGGCCAAGCAGCTCGAGCCGTTCGACCTGTTTTTTCTGGAGGACGCGGTGCCGCTCGAGCAGGTCGACTGGCTGCGCCTGCTGCGGCAGCAGACCTCGATCCCGCTGGCGCAGGGCGAGCTGTTCAACAACCCGCGCGAGTGGAAGCAGTTGATTACCGAACGGCTGATCGATTTTATCCGCGTGCATATTTCGCAGATCGGCGGCATCACGCCGGCGCGCAAGCTGGCGATTTTCGCGGAGCAGTTCGGGGTGCGCACCGCATGGCACGGCCCCGGCGATATGTCCCCGCTCGCGCATGCGGCCAACATCCATATCGACCTGGCGGCGCCCAACTTCGGCGTGCAGGAATGGTCGGGCATCGAGCCGCCCAATTTCGTCATCCAGGAGCTGCGCCAGCAACATGGCGCGCTGCTTGAGGTGTTCCCCGGCCTGCCGGAATTCAGGGACGGCTATGTGTACGCCAACGACAAGCCCGGCCTGGGCGTTGACCTGGACGAAAAGGAAGCCGCCAAATACCCCTGTGAGAACACAGTCACGACCTGGACGCAGACCCGCCTGCGCGACGGCTCGCTCCAGACACCGTGACGCCGCGCGATCCCAAAAGCGGGAAACCCCATATGCCATACATGATACTGTTTTAAGAGGAGAATGCTGTTATGCTGATGAGCAAGGAAGTCATAGTGACCGAGCCGCATAGGTTCGAGGTGCGCGAGGTGCCGCGCCCTGAGGCGGCCGGCGATTACGACGTGCTGGTAAAAATGAAGGCCTGCGGCGTGTGCGGGTCGGACGTACATAACTATCTGGGAGAGAACCCGTGCGCGTCCTATCCGCGCATCCCGGGACATGAGAACGCGGGCGTGGTCGAGGCGGTCGGCTCCAAGGTGACCCGCGTCAAGCCGGGCGACCATGTCGTGCTCGACCTGGTGGTTGCCTGCGGCGAGTGCTACCAGTGCAAAATCGGCCGCTATAACGTGTGCGAGCACGTCCGCGCGCGCGGTTCGAGCATCGACGGCGGCTGGCGCGAATACTTTGTCGTGCCGGAGAATCAGTGCTATGTGATCTCCCCCGAAATCCCGTGGAAGGATGCGGCGCTCGTCGAGCCGTTCGCCATCGGCGGACACTGCACGGGACGCGGCCGCGTGGTGCCGGAGGATACCGTGCTCATCCTCGGCGCGGGTACGATCGGCGCGATCATCCTGCAGACCTGCAAGGCGAAGGGCGTGAAAACCGTCATCTGCTGCGATATCAACGATTCCTCGCTCGAACGCGCGAAAACGTACGGCGCGGACTATGTGATCAACACCAAAAACGAGGATCTTGCCCTGCGTGTGCAGGATATCACGGGCGGACACGGCGTGACCTGCGCGTTTGACTCGGCATGCTTCCCGGGTTCGCTGACCAGCCTGTTCGCGCCCGGCATCATGGCGAACGCGGGCCGTGTGGTCTCGCTCGGCTTCTGTACGGCGCCGGAGCAGATCTCCTCCGCCATGCTCGACCAGCGCGAGCTTGACCTGATCGGCTCCCGCATGTCGGCGTATCAGTTCGAGCCGACCATCGAGCGCTTTGAGCAGCATGCGTTCAACCTGGAGGGTATCGCCACCCATTTTATCCCGTTCAGCCGCATCGGGGAAGTGTTCGACAAGATCGAGCATCCCGACCCGTCGGTCAAGAAAATGGTCATTTTGTTTGATGAGGAGGATATGTAATCATGGTACATCCGCTTTTTGATATCACTGGCCGCAAGGCCATCGTCACCGGCGGCACGCGCGGCCTGGGCCACGGCATGGCCGAGGGGCTGATGGAGGCGGGCTGCGAGGTCGTCATCATTGGCTCGAGCGCGCGCGTGCATACCGCTGCGGAGGAATTCCGCGCGCGCGGCTTTGCCTGCCACAGTGTGCAGGCCGACTTGGGCCGGCGCGAGGAATGCTACCGCGCGTTCGGAGAGGCGGTGGAGCAGCTGGGCGGCGATCTGGACATCATTGTGACCGCGCACGGCATCCAGCGCCGGCATCGTGCGGACCAGTTCCCGATGAGCGATTGGGACGACGTGATCCACGTCAATCTGGAGAGCCAGTTCATCCTCTGCCAGGAGGCGTCCAAGATCATGGTCAAGAAGGGCTATGGCAAGATCATCACGATTTCCTCCATGGCGTCCTTCTTCGGCGGCCAGAACGTCGTCGCGTACTCCGCGGCCAAGGGCGGCGTGGCACAGATGACCAAGTGCATGTCCAACGACCTGCTGGCGTGCGGCGTCAACGTCAATTCGATCGCGCCCGGCTATTTTGCGACCGATATGAACGAAGCCCTCCTCGATCCCTCCAATTACCGGTACAAGGAGATCTGCGACCGCATCCCAGCCCACCGCTGGGGCGAGCCGGCGGATATGAAGGGCGCGTGTCTGTTCCTGGCGTCGCATGCGAGCGACTATCTGGGCGGCGCGATCCTGCCGGTCGACGGCGGCTACCTTTGCAAGTAAGGGGCGCCTGCTCCGGCGCTTTCCGTTAACAAAAAGACCCCCGGGGCTGGCTGCCCTGGGGGTCTTTTGCCGTACCGGCGCGTCAGGCGCCGGCGACCAGTTGGTCGAGCGCCTCCCGCGCGCGCTGTTCCGCCGCGCGGCAGTCGTCCTGCATGGCGCGAAGGCGGGACAGGACATCGTCGATCTGGCTGCATGTGTCTGCAATCTGGGACTGTGCGCCGTGAATATGGTCCAGCACCATCCAGTCTGCGAAAAGGCCGTCGAAAAAGTAATCCGCAAAGCGCAGGAAGCCGTCTACCTGCGCCTGCACATCCGCCTGGATGGATACGTCGGTCAGCTCGGTCTTAAAGCGGCGGAGCTGGGTCTGCAGCGTCTCGACCTTGTCCTGCGCGTCGTCCAGATGCCCGTGCTTGACCAGGTCGGTGATCAGGCCGCCGCCGAACAGGTCGAATGTACCCCAGCCTTCCGCGCTGTCCAGGCTGGACAGGATGCTGTCCGCGGTATGGCGCGCCGCGCGGCCGGCGTCGAGCGCTTGCGCAATCTCGGTTTCCAGCGTCTGCTGCGCGGCGAGCTGCTGCTCAAGCTGCAGGATGCGCTCGGCATGCACAGAACCGCTCTGCCGCAGGAAATCCCGTTTGGCGTCCATGGCCTGCCTCCAGCGCTGCTCGCAGCCATCGAGCGTGGCGGCTTCCCACTCGTAAGAAGCGATATCCTGCCGCACCGCCTCCAGCTCGCGCCGCACGGCGTCGTGCCTGACCGCGGCGGTCCAGGCCTCCTGCTGTTCCTTGTCGAGCCGCTCCTCCCGCCTGCCGAGGAGAGCGTAAAAACAGGCGGTCAGGCTGCGGCCCTGCAGCCGGTCCACGTCCTTTTGCTCCGCAGCCCGCACTGCGGCCAGGCTTCGCTCCCGTTCCTCCAGGCGCTGCCGCTCGCGGTACAGCTCGTCCAGCATGGCCCGCAGCCGGTGAAGCCGGTCGGCCTGCTGCCTGAGGGTGCGGAGCGTTTCATCGTATGGCGTCAAATGCGATCCCTCCCGTTTGTTTTTATCATTATACCACAGCGGCCGGTACTTTTTTGCCTGAAGCGACCGCTAAGCGCCGCTGATGGTATAACAAAATATAAAATAAATGATAATAGCCGCTTTGCGGCTATTATACCATGCGGTGCGCGTTCCGGCGAGCCTTTTCGGAGGATGAGGGGCGAAAAACGTGTAAATTTTATGTTTTCCGTCGTACAGCGTTGAAAACGTGGGGGAAAGTGTGCTATACTATCCACATCTGAAAATTTTTGGAGCGTAGGAATATGGCTTATGAAAACAACAGGCGCCGCCGCCCGCCGCGGGAAGATGACGGGACCCTGATCGAAGGCAGAAACGCGGTTCTGGAAACGCTGCGCGCGGGCCGGACGGTCGATAAGGTCTTTGTGGCCGAGGGAGCCCGCATCGGGGATGTGGCTGCGGAAGCGCGGCGCTGCGGCGTGCCGGTCGTCACCTGCGACCGCCGCAAGCTCGACCATATGAGCCCGACGGGGAACCACCAGGGAGTGATCGCGCAGGCCGCCGCGCAGGAATATGTGCCGCTCGACCATATATTCCGCGTGGCGGAGGAGCGGGGCGAAGCGCCGCTGATCGTGGTCTGCGACGGTATTGAGGACCCGCACAACCTGGGCGCGATCATCCGCTCGGCAGAAACCGCGGGCGCGCACGGGGTCATTATCCCCAAGCGCCGCGCGGTCGGCCTGACTGCGGCGGTCGCGCGCGCCGCGGCGGGCGCGCTGGCCTATGTGGGCGTGCATAAGGCGAACAACCTTGCGGCGGCGCTCGACGAGCTGAAGGCGCGCGGGGTATGGCTGTTCGGCGCGGAGGCGGATGGGACGGTGGGGCTTTACCAGGCCGCGTTCGACCGCCCGTGCGCGATCGTGATTGGTTCGGAAGGGCAGGGGCTCAGCCGGCTGACGCGGGACAAGTGCGATTATATCGTCAGCATTCCGATGCGCGGGCGGGTCAACTCGCTCAACGCATCCAACGCGGCGGCCGTTCTGCTGTTCGAGGCGGTCCGCCGCCGCGCGCAGGCGGAATAAAGGAGGAAAACGGACAACGATATGGACAGAAAAGACGAAACCATGAACCTCGATGATATTCGGGCGATGCTGAACGACGTACCGGATACGGACGAGTTCGATCTGGACGCGATCATAGCCGAGGTCGAGGGACTGGCGCCGGCCACGCCCAAGGCTCAGCCGCGCCCGTCTGCCGCGCCGGCGCCGGAGGTACGGCAGCCGGAACCGCCGGCAGCCGCCCAGCCCGCCGCGCCAAAGACGCGGCCTGTCCGCGCCGCAGCGCCGACGGAACCGCGGCCGCGGGATTTGGACGATTTCCCAGAGGAGGAAGAAGAGGATCCGCGCGCGGCGCGCATCGCCGCGCGGGAGGCCAGGGCGCAGGCGAAACGGCAGAGGGAGGAGAACCGGACCGCTGCCAGGGCCGCGCGCCGTGCCGCGAAAGCGGCCGTGCAGGAGGAAGAGGAGCTGTACGAGGACATGCCGGAGCAGCCGCCCGCGCGCCGCGCCGCGCGTGGGGAGCGGATGAGCCGCAAGGAGGCGCGCGCGGCGCGTCTGGCCGCCGAACAGCAGGAGGAAGCGGAGGAGATTCGGCTGCGCGATCCGGCGCAGGCCGCCCGCTCGTTCAAGCGGCGGGCGCGGGGGCTTTCCGTGCGCTCCGTGATCGTATTGATTTTGGCGGCCGCGGCGGCTTACCTGAGCCTCGCGCCCAGCTTTGACGTGTTGCCGCTGCCGGTCGTGCTCGACGCGGTGGAGAACCCGGGCATCGGCATTGGCGTGCTTATGCTGCTGCAGTTTATCGCGCTTTTCCTGGGTGTGGATGTGTTCGGCATGGGCTTTAACAGCCTGTTCCACGGCGCGCCCGATCGGGCGTCGCTGGTTTCGTTCGCCATTGTGGCGTCGCTGCTGCACGGCGCGTCCATTATCGTTTTTGAAAACGCGCCCGGCGTGCAGGTGCCGTACCTCGCGGTCAGCATCCTGCTGCTGTACGCGGCAATGCGGGAGGAGCGCGGACGGTACGCCGCGCAGGCGCGCGCCTATCAGGCGATCTGCTCGGCGGAGCAGCCGATGGCGGTTTACAGCCATTACGACAGGGAGGATGACGCATGCAGGGCGGTCAAGGGGCCGCTGCACGATGATAAGGCCTTCCTGCTGGAGATGGAACGGCCGGATACGGTGGACCGCTTTTCCATGATCTATGTGCCGATCGCGCTGGCGGCATCCATCATCTTCGCGCTGGTGGCTTCGGTCGCGCGCGGCGAACCGGTGCGCTTTTTCTGGGCGTTTTCCGCGATTTTGTCGGTATCCGCGCCGCTCGGCCTGCTGTGCGCGTTCGGCGCGAGCTATAAGAACATCTCGCGCCGCCTGCTCGGGTCGGGCGCGGCGCTCGCAGGGGCGCGCCAGGCCAACCTTCTGCGCGGGACCGAGGAGGTCGTCCTGACCGAAAACGACCTGTTCCCCGCGGGCTCGATCAGCCTGGAGGCGCTGCAGAACGCGGGGCGGATGTCGGACGATAAGCTGCTGGGCTGCGCTGCGGCGCTCGCGGATGCGGCCGGCCTTGAGCTGGGACGTGTGCTGACCGAGGCGGTGCGGGAGCGGTACGGTGTGACGCTGGCGGCGCGCAATGTGCAGTTTGTCGAGGGCGGCCTTGCCGGAGAGATCGGCGGGAGCCGCATGGTGCTCGGCACGGCGGCGCTCATGGTCAAGCTGGGGCAGCGTATCCGGTCGGGCCAGACGGAGGATGAAACGGTCAGCGCCTATCTGGTTGTGGACAACGTGCTGGCGGGCGCGCTGCTGCTCCGTTACCAGCCGACGAAAAGCACCTACCAGGCAATGCGCCTGATGCGCCGGATGCATATGAACGCGGCGCTGGCAGTGCGGGATTTCAACATTTCGCCCGCCATGGTGGAGAGCCAGTTCGACCTGCGCCGCGGCTTTGCCGACCAGCCGGAGCCGGACAGCGTGCGCCGGCTGCTCGATCCCGCCTATGCAAAGGCGGACGCGCCCGCCGCGATCCTGGTTCGCGAGGGAGCGGGACCTTTCCTGCAGGTGCTCCGCTGCGCGGACAAGCTGGCGGGCGCGGTGCGCTCCGCCTTGACGCTGGGCGCCTTTGCCGGCATATGCGGCATGCTGATCGTATTCTATCTGGTGTTCCAGAACGCGGTGGATGCACTGCCGGTTCTGCACCTGCTGCTGTATCTGTTGATCTGGTATGTTCCGGTATTCATCATCACCCAGCAAACGCATTAAGACATGGAAATAACGAAAAGGGCCTGGAAGCATGCTTCCAGGCCCTTTTGATTTGCCCCTGCCGGGGAGCGGTCGCTTTGCAAAAGCAAAGGCGGCCGGAGCGAACCGCTCCGACCGCCCGATCGGTAAAAGAGAAGAAAAAGAGAGGTTCAGAACGGCAGGATGGACACGACGGAAAACACCGCGAGAGCCAATGCCAAAACAGCGGCGGCGGTAGCAAGATAAGCACGGGTCATGACGGAGGCTCCTTTCCATTCTGCACAGCGGGGTAAAAACCATTACACTTATATAACGTTTGAAAAGGCGATTTTGTGACAGGAAAAAAACAAAAAAATAAAAAAATTTCGGGCGGCGCGGCCCTGTCGAAAAAGGACAGAGGGGTACATTAAAATTGCACAAAAAACAGCTTGCATGAATTGGTAAAGTCGTGTATAATAACAAACAGGGAGTTTGTTCCCGCCAACTAAGCGCCCGCGTGAAGGCAAGGGCAGGGGAGTGTTTATCAAATATGGCCAATTACCCGGTTAACAAGATCCGTAACGTATGTCTGATGGGGCATGGCGGCGACGGCAAGACCTCGCTCGTCGAGAGCCTGCTCAATATCGCCGGAGTGACCGACCGTGTCGGAAAGATCACGGATGGCAACACTGTATGCGATTTCGATCCAGAGGAGATCAAACGCAAGTTTTCGATCTCAACGGCTGTGGCGCCTGTTGAATGGAACGGCTGCAAGATCAATCTGCTTGATACCCCTGGTTTCTTTGATTTTGAAAGCGAAGTAAACTGCGCGCTGCGCGTGGCCGAATCCGCTCTGATTATCGCCACCGGCAAGGCCGGCCCGGGCGTGGGGACGGAAAAGGCCTGGGAGCGCTGCGAGGCGCGTTCCATGCCGCGCATGTTCTATATCTCCAAGATCGACGAGGAGAACTCGGATTACTATACCTCGCTGCATAAGCTGCAGAAGCAGTTCGGCGTTTCGGTCTGTCCGATCGTGGTGCCGATTTTCGAGGGCAACCGCGATACGGCCGGCGTGGTCGACTGCGTCATCCGCAAAGCGTACCGCATGGAGGGCAGCAAGCGCGTCGAGATCCCGATTCCGGACGATATGAAGGACCGTATCGACCAGCATCGCGCGGCGCTGTGCGAAAATGTGGCCGAGCTGTCCGAGGAGCTGATGGAGCGCTATTTCGCGGGCGAGGAATTCTCGGACGAAGAACTGATCGCGGGCATCCGCCAGGGCGTCAAGGATCTGGTTATTGCGCCGGTGTTCTGCGGCACGGCCGTGACCGGCATCGGCTCCTACGCGCTCCTGAAGGGCATTGCGGACTACATGCCGTCGCCGGACGAAAAGCCGGTCGAGATCTGCGAGGACGAAAAGGGCGAGCTGATCGAGATCAACTGCACGCCCAACGGCTCGACCTGCGCGTTCGTGTTCAAGACGGTCGCGGACCAGTACGGACGCTTCTCGTATTTCAAGGTCATGTCTGGCGAGGTCAAGCAGGACATGGTGCTGGTCAACAAGCGCGCGGACGCAAATGAAAAAATGGGACATATTTACTCGGTCTGCGGCAAGAAGACGAGCGAGGTGCCGGTCGTCGGCTGCGGCGATATCGGCGCGGTTTCCAAGCTGGTCACCACCAAGACCAGCGACACGCTCTCCATGAGCGTGCGCAAGGTCGAGCTGGAGCCGATCGAATTCGCGCCGCCGTGCTACACGCAGGGCATCCAGCCCAAGGTCAAGGGCGCGGAGGAGAAGATATCCGCCGGCCTGGCCCGCCTGCACGACGAGGATCCGGCCTTCGAGACCGAGTTCAATCCGGAAACCAAGCAGCATACGATTTCGGGTGCGGGCGACATCCATCTGGATGTTTTGTGCTCCAAGCTCAAGGATAAATTCGGCGTGGAGGTCGTGCTGACGCCGCCGATCGTGCCGTACCGTGAAAAGATCCGCAAGACGGTCACGGTCGAGGGCAAGCATAAGAAGCAGTCCGGCGGCCACGGGCAGTACGGCCATGTCAAGATGGAGTTTGCGCCGTATCCGGAAGGCGATTATCTGTTTGAGGAGAAGATCTTCGGCGGCTCCGTGCCGAAGAACTTCCATCCTGCGGTCGACAAGGGCATCCGCGAGGCAATGGAGCATGGCGTACTGGCGGGCTATCCGCTGGTCGGCCTGCATGCCACGCTGCTGGATGGCTCCTATCATGACGTGGACTCCAACGAGCTTTCGTTCAAGATGGCGGCGCGCCTGGCCTATAAGGCGGGTATCCCGCAGGCAAGTCCGGTGCTGCTTGAGCCGGTCTGCTCGTTGCGCGTCGTCGTGCCGGATTCGTACATGGGCGATGTGATCGGCGACCTGAACAAGCGCCGCGGGCGGATCATGGGCATGAACCCGATCGAGGGCGGCAAACAGGAGATTTTGGCGGAGTGTCCGATGGCAGAGCTGTCCGACTATGCGATCACGCTGCGCTCGATGACGCAGGGCCGCGGCTCGTTCGTCTCCAAGTTTGAGCGGTATGACGATGCGCCCGCTCCGGTGCAGGAGAAGGTCATTGCGGAAAACAAGGCGAGACTGGAAGCGCTCAACAAGGAATAACACAGAAAACCGGCTGCTATGCAGCCGGTTTTTTTATCCGCCGCGCGCGGGGACATACATAGCGGTGCGGCGGGCTGGAGACGATAAAGTATGAACGACGCCAAAAGCCGCAGGTTTTTTGCCCTGTTTTTTGTGCTTTCGTTTGTTTTGGCAGGGTAGACGACTGTAAAATTATATGTTACAATTTTAACAGAAATTATTTCGGAGGTGTCGTGCGATGCACAGTACCAGAAAGATCAAGGACGATCTCATCTATGTTGGCGGCAGTGATCGCCGCCTGAGCCGGTTTGAAAATTTATTCCCGATTCCGCGCGGTGTATCCTATAACAGCTATGTGCTGCTGGACGAAAAAACCGTGCTGTTCGATACGGCGGACGATTCGATCGGCCGCCTGTTCTGTGAAAACGTGACATATGCGCTGGGCGGGCGCACGCTGGACTATCTGGTGGTTCAGCATATGGAGCCGGACCACTGCAGCCTGATCGACGAAATGCTGCGCCGCTATCCGGAGGCGAAAATCGTTTGCAGCGCGAAGGCGCTGTCCATGCTGGCGCAGTTCTACGGCCTGGATGCGAAAGACCGCGCGCTGGTCGTTGCCGAGGGGGACAAACTTTCCACCGGCCAGCATACGCTGCATTTCATCATGGCGCCCATGGTTCACTGGCCGGAGGTTATGGTCACCTATGACGAGCAGCACAAGCTCCTGTTTTCCGCGGATGCGTTCGGTACGTTCGGCGCGCTGGCGGGCAATATTTTTGACGATGAAATCAACTTCGACAGCGCGTGGATGAACGACGCGCGCCGGTATTACACCAACATTGTCGGTAAATACGGCGCGCAGGTGCAGGCGCTGCTGAAAAAGGCGGCCGCGCTGGATATCGAAACCATCTGCCCGCTGCACGGACCGGTCTGGCGCGGGAATCTGGCGCTGCTGCTGGAAAAATACCAGTTGTGGAGCACCTATCAGCCGGAGGATAAGGCGGTTTTGATCGCTTACGCCACCCTGTACGGCAATACGGAAAACGCGGCCAATGTACTGGCCGGCCTGCTGGCGGAAAAAGGCGTGCGCAACATCGCGATGTATGATGTTTCGGAAACCGATGTATCCGAGCTGGTCGCGGAGAGCTTCCGCTGCAGCCATCTGGTGCTGGCGGCGCCGACCTACAACGGGGGGCTGTATCCCCGTATGGAGGCGTATCTGGCGGACCTAAAAGCACTGAACCTGCAGAACCGCACGGTGGCGCTGCTGGAAAATGGCACATGGGCGCCGGTTTCCGCGAAGCATATGCGGACCACGCTGGAAAGCATGAAGAACATGACCGTGCTGGAAGGCGCGGTTGCGCTCAAGTCCGCTTTGGCGGAGGGTCAGCTCGCCGCACTGGAGGCGCTGGCGGAGGAGATCGCGGCGCAGGTGCAATAAACAAATTCGACAGGCTGCCGCCGGCATGCGGCAGCCTGTTTTTTTGTGCGAGACGGAGAAAAGCCTGTTCTGCTTTGCGCTCGGGATGCATAGGATAGAGCAAAAGCAGGAGGGACAATGCCATGATCGTTTATGCAACCAAGGTGTCAGTAAAGAAAGCGATAGCGGGCGTGCTGGTGATCGGCGCGGTGGTGCTGGGCGTGACCGCACTTATGCCGAAGGCGGCGGAAACGGTCGATGCGCAGGCGGCTGCCGGCGAGGTGGACCTGGACACAAAGCTGAAAAACAACGAGCAGCGTGTCGCGCTGCTGGAAAGCTACGGCTGGAAAGTGGAGCCGGAGCCGCGTAGTGAGCGCGAGGTGCAGATCCCCAAAACCTTTGACGACACATACCAGGCGTACAACGCGATTCAGCTTGGGCAGGGGCTGGACCTGACGCCCTATCAGGGGAAACGAGCGACGCTCTATACCTACGAGCTGCTCGAATACCCGACCGGACAGGAGGGGGTTGTCGCCAACCTGCTGGTCCGGCGCAACCGGCTGATCGCCGCGGATATCAGCGCGCCGGAAGCGGACGGATTCGTCCACGGTATTACCGAGATGCCGGAATAACGCGCCCGAACGCGCCCGTGCGGGCGCGTTTTTACTTGACTGTGCAATTCCACGAAAAAACACGGTAGGGTTTAGGACACCTATTGGTGACTTTCAGGGGATTGCACTTTTTTTGCATTTTCCTATTGTGCAATATGCGAAAAAGTGGTATGCTATAGCCAGTAATGGGTTGTCGGGAGGCACAAAATGGCCCAGATGCGTTTGGATAAATTGCTCACCCACCTCAATTGCGGCAGCCGGAAGGAAGTGCAGGCGCTCATCCGCGCCGGCCGTGTGTCTGTGGAAGGGCAGGTGGTCCGCGATCCGGCGGCCAAGCTCGATCCGGAGACAGCGGCAGTTTCTGTGGACGGACAGGTGCAGCGCTACCGCGCGCAGCGGTATTACATGCTCAATAAGCCCGCCGGTGTGATCACGGCGAGTCGGGACGCGCGGCACCCGACCGTGCTCGGGCTTTTTCCGGAGAACGAGCGGCGGGGCCTGTTTGCGGTCGGACGGCTGGATAAGGACACCGAGGGGCTGCTGATCGTGACGGACGACGGGGCGCTCAGCCATGCGCTGATGAGTCCGGCGCGGCATGTCTCCAAGGTGTATGAGGCCGAGATCGAGGGGGAGCTGGCCGAAGACGCGGCGCAGCGCTTCGCGCAGGGCATGACGCTGAAGGACGGTACGGTTTGCCGCCCGGCCAAGCTGGAGCACCTTCCGGCGGTGTGCGGGCAATGTGTGCGGATCACGCTGCAGGAGGGGAAATACCATCAGGTCAAGCGGATGGTTGCGGCGGCCGGCGGGGTAGTGGCGCACCTGCGCAGGGTCAGGCTGGGGGGCCTGGCGCTCGATCCGAGGCTCGCGCCGGGGGAATACCGGCTTCTGCGGGAGGAGGAGGTTGCCCTGTTGCGGCAGGAGCCGGAAGATGAACAGGGCGGCTGAAAAATTTGCCAAAAAATTTTGAAAAAATTTGTACAAAAATGTAGAACTCTGTGATATAATTACTTAAAATGCACAGAGGGAATACCGGCTTCTTGTGAAGAATGTTCAGAGCTGGGGATGCTAAGCAAGGAAATAAGCGTTTTCGGGAGAAACTATTATGACCGCCACAGGCGGAAAAGACGGGAAAGGTGATGGAAATGGCTTCGAGATTGTTCCAGTCGATTGTTTTGCAGATGAAGGACACGGTGGACCGTACCATTGGTATTGTGGACGCCAGCGGCGCGGTCGTTGCGTGTACCGACCTGCCTCGGATCGGCGAAATGCGTGAGGAAGCGATCACCGAGCTGGGGTTTGCGGGCGAGATCGTGCGCTTCGGCGGCTATACCTACCATATTACCGGAGAGCGGTCTACCCGGCTGGAATATGCCGTTTTCGTGCAGGGCGAGGATGAGCTTGCGCGTAGCATCTGTTCGCTTGTCGCGGTATCCATCAATAATATCAAAACGCTTTACGACGAAAAACATGACAAGGCGACGTTCGTAAAAAACATTATCCTGGATAATATCCTCCCGGGCGATATCTACATCAAATCCCGCGAGCTGCATTTCGGCAACGACGTGCCGCGCGTCGTATTCCTGGTGCGGCAGCAGTCCCCTGCGGATGTGGCGGCGATCGATGTCGTATCCGGCATGTTTCCGGATAAGCAGAAGGATTTCGTCCTGCACATATCCGAAAGCGATATCGTCGTCGTTAAGGAGGTCAAGTCGGGCAGCGAGGTCAGGGATCTGGCCAAGATCGCCGCAAGCATCGAGGAGACGCTCGCAAGCGAGCTTTCGGTCAAGTGCCTGATCGGCATCGGCTCGGTTTCCTCGCAGATGAAGGACATTGCGAAATCCTTTAAGGAAGCGCAGACCGCGATCGAGGTCGGCGGCGTTTTTGATACGGAAAAAAGCATTATCAGCTTTGAAAACCTGGGGATCGGCCGCCTGATCTACCAGCTGCCGATCACGCTGTGCGAGATGTTCCTGTCCGAAGTGTTCAAAAAAGGCTCGATCGACTCGCTTGACCAGGAAACGCTGTTCACCATCCAGAAGTTCTTTGAAAACAACCTCAATGTGTCGGAAACCTCCCGCAAGCTGTTCGTACACCGCAATACACTGGTGTACCGCCTGGAAAAGATCAAAAAGCTGACCGGACTCGATCTGCGGGAATTTGACCACGCGATTGTGTTCAAGGTTGCGCTGATGGTGCGCAAATATCTGGCAAGCCGTGAGGAAAACAGCCGCTGAAGGCAAAAGTTCACAAAAATTTCACGAAAAAAACCGGATCGTGTTCCGGATTGGCAGTTGTTGTCGTCTTGCGCGATCGGGGAATATCTGTTATAATAGGCAAAGGTGTATGAAGCGCATGCACCTTTGTCTTTTTTTGCAAATGCAAGGCTCCGGGGAGGACTGCCAGTGATACGGATGAACGATGTCACCATGGTGTACGATAACGGCACCCGTGCGGTGAACAAAGCAAACCTGCGCATCGACGAGGGCGAATTCGTCTTTTTGGTCGGCGCGTCCGGTTCCGGCAAAACGACGATGATCAAGCTCCTGACCGCGGAGGTGCGGCCGACCGAGGGACGGGTGCTGGTCAATAACTACAATATCGGTGAAATGAAAAAGCGCCAGATCCCATACCTGCGCCGCACGCTCGGCGTGGTGTTTCAGGATTTCCGGCTGATCAACAGCAAAACGGTGTATGAGAACGTCGCGTTCGCCATGCGTACAATCGGCGCAAAGGGGAAGGCGATCAAGGAACGCGTGCCGTATGTGCTTGATCTGGTCGGTTTGTCGGAAAAAGCGCATGAAAAACCCCTGAACCTTTCGGGCGGCGAGCAGCAGCGCGTTGCGATCGCGCGCGCGCTTGTCAATAACCCGCGGCTGATTATTGCGGACGAGCCGACCGGCAACCTCGATCCGGCGCGCTCGCTCGAACTGATGACGCTGTTTGAAAAAATCAACGAATTGGGAACCACCGTCCTGATCGTCACCCATGAGAAGGGCTTGGTGGATGAATTTGAAAAGCGTGTCGTCGTCATTGATAAGGGCGAGGTCATCAGCGACCAGACAGGTGGGTACTATCAGTTATGAGAAGTTTTGGTTACTACTGGAAGGAAGGCTTCCGCAATATTTTCAAGCACGGGTTCATGTCGATCGCGGCCGTGATTATCATGATCGCCTGCCTGCTTTTGACAGGAACCGTCACGCTGATCGCATATAATATTAACCTGAGCATTATCGACCTGCAGCAGTCGAATGAGATCGTGGTGTTCATCGACGACAGCCTGACCACGCGCGAGGCGAGGGCGCTCGCCTCGGAATTCGAGCGGATCGACAATATCGCGACGGTCGATTTTGAGGACCGCGATGAGGCGCTGGAAATCTACCGCCAGCAGCTTGGCGAGGATGCCGATATCCTGGCGGACTTTGATTCCAGCAACAATCCGCTGCGCAACAGCTATATCTTTACCCTGAAAGACCCGACGCAGGCGGAGCAGACCATCGAGGAGATCCAGCAGGTCGAGGGGACCGACCGTATCCGCGCGGATGAGAAGGTCATCTCCAAGCTGATCCAGGTGCAGCGGGTGTTCAATATCATTTCGCTGGCCATGGTCGTGGCGCTGACGCTGATCTCCATTTTCATTATCGCCAATACGGTCAAGCTGGCCATGTTCGCGCGCAGGGAGGAAATATCCATTCAGAAAATGGTGGGCGCGACAAACTGGTTTATCCGCTGGCCGTTCGTAATCGAGGGCATGGTGCTCGGCCTGCTGTCCGGCGGGCTGGCGTTTTTCGCCGAGTGGGGCCTGTATAACGAGATGGCGCAAGTCGTCGGCGATGTGATCCCCTATTTCCAGGTTGCTGCGTTTGACAGCGTCCGCATGCTGGTGCTGGGGATATATCTTGGCGCGGGCGTGCTGTTCGGCATCGGCGGCTCGGTAACGAGCATCCGCAAGTTTATGAATGTGTAACCCCCTGGTAAACAGCAAAGGAGCAGAAACATTATGATGAAGAAAAGGACCGTGCGGATCATTTCCTGCGTAATCGCCGGTATCCTGGTGGTTGCGATGCTGGTTTCCATGCTGGCCTCCAGCCTGACGTTCGCGGCCGCGGCGGAGGATGCGGATTCGCTTCGGGATAAGCTGTCGACCCTGGAGGATGAAAAGGCGGCGGTGAAGGAGCGGATCGCCGAGCTGACCCGCGAAGCGAACGACGTGCAGGCCACGCGGGACGCGCTGCAGAGCGAGATCGACCTGACAAAGGAAGAGATCACCACCGTGGAGGCGTATATCGACCGCCTGCAGGAGCAGATCGACGTCAAGACCTCGGAACTGGAAGTGGCGGAGGATGCGCTTTCCGAAAAGGAAGCGCAGTTTGCCAAGAGCGTGCGCACGACCTATGAGCTGGGCGACACGAGCTATCTGGAGGTGCTGCTCAATTCCTCCAGCTTTTCCGATATGCTCACGCGCATCGAAATGATCACCGACGTGATGGACTACAATAAAAAGGTGGTCGCGGAGTATACGGCGGCGAAAGAGGATATCGAGCAGAAGCGCGACGACCTGCAGAATACGCAGGATTCCCAGAAGGAATACCAGAAGAACCTGAGCTATAAGGTGGACGAGCTTGCGGCGAGCGAAGCCGAGCAGGCCGCCCTGCAGGAGAGCCTGGAGGCCTACAAGGCGGAGAGCGAAGCGGAATACGACCGTATTGCAAGCGAGATGCAGGACGTCAGCAATCAGATTGCCGAGCTGTCCCGCCAGTCCGCTGCAAACGGCTCGGTGCCGATGGGCGACGGCACGCTGATTTGGCCGACCCCGAGCTGCACCACGACCAATTCCGCTTACGGCTACCGCGTTCATCCGATCTATGGAACGGTCAAGTTCCACGCGGGCGAGGATATCCCCGCGGGCTACGGTGCGCAGATCCTGGCCGCGGCGTCCGGCACGGTCGTCACCGCGGGCTGGGTTTCCGGTTACGGAAACTATACGGTAATTGACCACGGCGGCGGTCTGATGACCGCCTATGGACACCAGAGCTCGTTCGCGGTGTCGGTGGGCGATGTGGTCACACAGGGCCAGGTGATCGGCTATGTCGGTTCGACCGGCAACTCGACCGGCCCGCACCTGCATTTTGAGGTTTATGTCAACGGTTCTACCGTCGACCCGAAGAGCTACTTTTAACAGTCATACATAAGGGGAGAGGGCGGCGCGTCCTCTCCTTTTTTTGGAGGGAAGCTGCGGAATATGAAAAAACTGCGGGAAACACAGATCACACTGGGAACGGCGCTGGCGCTCTGCCTGATGGCCTGCGCCGCCGGTATCGCGTGCTGCTATGCGGCGTTCGGCTGGCGCACGCAGGCGGTGCAGAACAAGCTGCGCGAGATCGACGCGATCGCCGCCGAACACTATGTCGGCGCGTTTGACGCGGAGACAGTCGCGGACTATGCGGCGGTGGGCTACATCACCGGCCTGGGCGATCAGTGGTCGGGCTACATTCCGGCCGACCAGTACGAAAGCTATCAGATGAATACGGAGGGCAAGGGCTGCGGCATCGGCGTGTCCGTGGTGACGTCGGGGCAGGGCATCCGCGTCAGCCTGGTATATGATGCGTCGCCTGCGCAGCAGGCCGGCATCCGGAAAGGCGATTGGATCGTCGGCGCAGAGGGGCTGACCGTCGAGACGGATGGCGCGGACGCCGTGATCGGAGCGATCCAGGGCGAGGAGGGAACCGAGGTCACCGTGACCGTGCGGTCGGACGAAGACGGACGGACGCGCGACGAAACCATGACCCGTGCGGTCGTGGTGCAGAAAATGGCGTGGGGAGAAATGCTTGCGGACCGGATCGGCTATATCCGCATCGAGAATTTCCATGTCGGCGCGGCGGAACAGTTCCAAAGCGCGCTGGACGAATTGATCGCGGACGGAGCGCGTGCGCTGGTGCTGGATGTGCGCCACAACGGGGGCGGCCGCGTCAAGGAAATGAGCGAAATGCTCGATCCGCTGCTGCCGGAGGGTACGATCATGACGCTGCGGACCAGGGATGGACGCGAAACCGTGTACTCATCAGACGCGGAGATGACCGACCTGCCGGTCGCGGTGCTGGTGGATGAGCAGTCGATTTCGGCGGCGGAATTCTTCGCGGCAGCGCTGCAGGAATACGGGCGCGGCCCGCTGGTCGGCGCGCACACGACCGGAAAAGGGCGGGCGCAGCAGACATTCCGCCTGTCCGACGGCTCGGCGGTCAATCTGTCGGTCGAGCAGTATTATACGCCGGAGGGCAACAGCTTGGCCGGCGTGGGGGTCGCGCCGGACGTTTCGGTGGGCCTGACGGAGGCGCAGCAGGCGGACTTCTATTTTTTGATACCGGAAAATGACCCGCAGCTTCAAAAAGCCTGTGAACTGCTTACATAAAGCGGTGCGGATGCGAGAAAAATAGGCAAAAATCTTCGGGCTCGCTTGACAGCGCGCCCATCCTTACCTATAATAAGGAGTACTGTACGGCCGCTTCGCGCCGATTATCAAGATTAAGAAGGGTTTGCAAACATGGCAAAAGAAATCAAGCTGACACAGGAAAGTCTGGATTCTTATAAAGAAGAGCTGGAATATCTGAAAACGACCCGCGCCGACGAGGTGGCGGAGCAATTGAAAGAAGCGCGTTCTTTTGGCGACCTCTCGGAGAACGCGGAGTATGATGAGGCGAAGAACGAGCAGGGCAAGCTCTATTCGCGCATCGCCGAGCTGGAAGAGATCATCAAAATGGCGGTCGTCGTTTCCGGCGACACCTACGCGGCGGACGAGGTATCGCCCGGTTGCCGCTTTGTGGTGAAAGACCTCGAACTGGACGAGGAGGAGGAATACCACTTTGTCGGCTCGCAGGAGGCCGACCCGATGGAGGGCAAGATATCGGATGAATCCCCGTTCGGCAAGGCCATGCTGGGTAAAAAGGTCGGCGCAGTGGTCGAGGTTGAAGCGCCGATCGGCATGGTAAAATATCAGATCATGGATATTAAGAAGTGATCCGGCAGGATCAAAATAGAAAAGTAAGGTGAAAAAAGACATGGCAGAACAGCATCAGGCACAGGAGCAGCACGAGCAGACTGCAGAGGAGCTGCATGAGCTGAAGCGCATCCGCCGCGAAAAGCTGGCGGAGCTGCAGGCCGCGGACGCGGACCCGTATCAGCAGGTGCGCTTTGAACGCGACCATCATACCAATGAGATCCACGCGCGTTTCGAGGAGCTGGAGGGCAAAACCGTGCGCCTTGCCGGCCGCATGATGAGCAAGCGCATCATGGGCAAGGCATCGTTCTCCGACCTGTCCGACCGGTATGGCCGCCTGCAGCTCTACATCAAGCGGGATAACGTGGGCGATGAGGTCTACAAGGGCTATAAAAAATTCGATATCGGCGATATCATCGGCGTGGAGGGCGAGGTGTTCCGCACCCAGAAGGGCGAGGTTTCGGTTGCTGTGCATGAGCTGACGCTGCTCTCCAAAAACCTGGCGCCGCTGCCTGAAAAGTGGCACGGCCTCAAGGATACCGATATGCGCTACCGCCAGCGCTATGTTGACCTGATCGTCAATCCGGAGGTGCGTGATACCTTTGAAAAGCGCTCGGCTATTGTGCGCGAGATCCGCAATTTTATGGACTCCCGCGGCTTTATGGAGGTCGAGACGCCCTGCCTGAACACCATCCCGGGCGGTGCGGCGGCGCGTCCGTTCGTCACGCACCATAATGCGCTCGATATCGATATGTATATGCGCATCGCGACGGAGTTGCACCTCAAGCGCCTGATTGTGGGCGGCTTTGAGCAGGTATACGAGATCGGCCGCATCTTCCGCAACGAGGGGATGGACACCAAGCACAATCCGGAGTTCACCACCATCGAACTGTATCAGGCGTTTACCGATTACCACGGAATGATGGACATTACCGAGGATATGGTTGTCCATGTGTGCGAAAAGGTGCTGGGTACGACCAAGGTCACTTATCAGGGGACGGAGATCGATTTCGCTAAAGGCTGGAAACGCATGACCATGGCCGACGCGGTCAAGGAATACGCCGGCTTGGACTTTATGGCGATGGACGCGGAAGAAGCCCTTGCCGCGGTCAAGGCTAAGGGCGTGGAGACAGAAAAGGGCAAGGAAAGCTGGGGCGACCTGCTTGCGCTGTGCTACGACGAATTTGTCGAAGCCAACCTCACCCAGCCGACCTTTATTATGGATTACCCAGTCGAGGTTTCGCCGCTGGCCAAGAGGAAGGCCGCCGACCCGCGCCTGACCGAGCGCTTCGAGTGCTTTGTCGTCGGCAGGGAGCTGTGCAACGCGTTCTCCGAGCTGAACGACCCGATCGACCAGCGCGAGCGCTTCGAGCGCCAGGCCGCGCTGCGCGCCGCGGGCGACGACGAGGCCAATATGATGGATGATGATTTCGTCAATGCTTTGGAATACGGCATGCCGCCGACGGGCGGCATGGGCATGGGCATCGACCGCCTGGTCATGCTGCTGACCGACTCCGCTTCCATCCGCGACGTGCTTCTGTTCCCCACGATGAAGCCCATCGGCATGGAGTAAAAAAACGCTTTGCAAAGCCTGGACGGAACCGTTCAGGCTTTCGGTATATTGGTATCTAAAGGGGATTCGGGAATGAACCGCCTGCATTTGCATAACCGCCGTATGCGCCGCATGCGACCGACAACGGTCATGGCGCTGGGCTTCCTCGCCATTATCCTGACGGGGGCCGTGCTGCTCGCCCTGCCGGTCTCGGCGCGCAGCGGGGAGGCCACGCCGTTTTTGGACGCGCTGTTCACAGCTACCTCCGCCACCTGCGTGACCGGCCTGATACGGGTCGGCACGGCGACGCATTGGTCCGGCTTTGGCCAGGCGGTCATCCTGCTGCTGATTCAGATCGGCGGCCTGGGATTTATGACGCTGGCCTCCATCGCGTCGTTTCTGACGCACCGCACCATTACGCTGCGCGAGCGCATGGTGATGAGCGCGGGCCTGAACCTGACGGACAACGCAGGCATCGTCCGGCTGACGCGGCGCGTGCTGTACGGAACCTTTGCGTTTGAGGCGGCGGGCGCAGTCATTCTGTCCTGCCGCTTTATTCCGCAGTTCGGCTTTTTCAAAGGGTTTTTGATGGGCGTTTTCCATTCGGTGTCCGCGTTCTGCAACGCCGGCTTTGACCTGCTGGGAACGCCGGACGCGCCGTTTTTATCGCTGGTCGATTATGTGGGGGATCCGCTGGTCAACCTGACGATCATGGCGCTGATCGTGATCGGCGGCCTGGGTTTTTTTGTCTGGGGCGATATCTGGGATAAACGCAGCTTCCGGCATTTCCGCCTGCATACCAAGCTGGTGCTGGTGACAACGGCGGCGCTGCTGCTGCTGGGCTTCGGGCTGACGCTGCTGTTTGAATGGAACAACCCGCGGACGCTGGGCGCACTTTCCGGACCGGAAAAGGTGCTCGCCGCGGCGTTCCAATCGGTCACGCTGCGCACGGCGGGGTATAATACGATCGACCAGGCCGCGCTCAGCGGGCCGGCACAGGCGGTTTCCTGCCTGCTTATGCTGATCGGCGGTTCGCCGGGCTCCACGGCGGGCGGCATTAAGACGGTCGCGGCGGCGGTGCTGCTGCTGTCTACGATTTCCGCGCTGCGCGGGCGGATCACGGTGTCGGCGTTCGGGCGCACGATCACACCGCGCAGCATCATGAACGCGGTCACCATGCTGATCGTCGGCGTAGTGGTCAGTCTGAGCGGCGCCTGTGCGATCGCCTATATCGAAGGCGCGCCGCTGCATCAGTGCCTGTTTGAGGCGGTGTCCGCGTTTGGTACGGTCGGCCTGACCATGGGGCTGACGCCGGCGCTGCACACGCCCTCCTGCCTGATTTTAATTGTGCTGATGTATTTGGGCCGCGTGGGTGTGCTTACGCTCGGTGTGACTGTGTTGATGCGGCACAGGGAGCCGCCCAAGCTGCAGTATCCAGAGGGCAATGTGATGGTGGGATAAAGCCAGGGTTTTATGGAATTGACGCCGCGCAGTGCGCGGTGGGAAGATATCGATGGATAAGGGGCTTTGTGATGAAATCTTTTTTGGTAATTGGGCTGGGCCGCTTTGGCGCGTCGGTCGCGCAGGAATTGTCAGCACTCGGGCAGGAGGTGCTTGCACTCGATATCGACGCGGAAAACGTCCAGAATATTTCGGATCAGGTCACGCAGGCCATACAGGGTGATGCACAGGACGAAGCGGTGCTGCGCTCGGTGGGCGCGCGCAATTTTGACTGCTGTGTGGTCGCCGTGGGCGCGGATATGGAGGCCAGCATTCTGATCACGGTGATGCTCAAGGAGCTGGGTGCGCGGTATATCGTTGCCAAGGCGATAGCGCCCATCCATGCGCGCGTACTCGAGCGCGTCGGCGCGGACCGCGTGGTGCTGCCCGAGATCGAAATGGGGCAGCGGCTGGCGCAGCGCCTCGCGCGCACCAATGTTGTGGACTATATCGGCGTTTCGGATGATTTCTCCATTCTGGAGATACACACCCCCAAAAGCTGGATCGGGCATTCGCTTGGCGAGCTGAATGTGCGGGCGCGGTATCTGATTAACGTGCTGGCGATCCGGCACGGCGAGGGCGGCCGTGTGAACGTATCGCCTGCGGCCGATCAGATCATAGGGCCGGACGACGTCCTGATCGTGATTGGAACGAATGACAATGTCAACAAGGTGGTGGAAATGAATTGACCGTGATTCAGAGCCGCCAGAACGCCGCGCTCCGCCATCTGGCGCGGCTGGGACGGGAAAAGAAGTACCGCAGGAGCACGGGGGAAATGCTGTGCGAGGGAGAGAAAATGCTTCGGGAAGCACTGGCCTCCGGCGCGCGGGTGAAAACCCTTCTGGCGCGGGAGGGCTGGCAGGACGCCCTGCTTGACCAGGCGGCGGAACAGGGGGCCGCGCTGTACTGCGCGGCGGACGCTCTGTTCGGACTGGCAAGTGATGTGGAAACGCCGCAGAACGTGGTGTTTTCATGCCGCCAGCCGCAGTGGGGGGCGCACGACCTGCAGGGAAAACGGCAGGTGCTGCTGCTGGACGGGCTGCAGGACCCGGGCAACCTTGGCACGATCTTACGAACCGCCGAAGCGTTCGCGCTCGGCGCCGTCGTGTTGTGCGAGGGCTGTGCCGATCCCTTTTCCCCCAAGGTTGTGCGCTCGACCATGGGCGCGGTGTTCCGCCTGCCGTGCGTGCAGCTGCCGCTCGCAGATGCGGTGGAGCAGTTGAGGGAAGCGGGGCTTGCGGTCTATGCGACCGCGCTGCATGCGGACAGCGTGCCGCTGGACACCGTGCCGCTCGAACGGGCGGCGGTCATCATCGGCAGCGAGGGCAGGGGCGTTTCGCAGAACGCGCTCAACCTGTCCGACAAACGGGTGATTATTCCGATGGCGGGCCGCGCCGAGTCGCTCAATGCAGGCGTGGCGGCGGCTATCGTGATTTATGAAATGACAAAATGAGGAGGCGTGCAGTATGCCGTCACGTCTGAGTTATGTATGGCTTTCCCTGCGGCGCGGGCTGGGTCCGCGCGCGGCTGCGGAGGCCCTGCGCGCGTTCGGCTCGCCGGACGCGCTGTATGCCGCGGATCGGAAAACGCTGGCAGCCGCGCCCTGCGGACTGTGCAAGGCGCAGGTCGACGCATTATGCGATAAGGACACCTCGGAAGCGGAACAGATCATCGGGGAATGCGCGGAACGGGGGATCCAGATTATCACGGCCGGCGACAGCGCCTATCCTGACCGGCTGCGTGCGATCGCAGACCCGCCTGTGGTGCTGTATGTGCGCGGCAGGTGGCCGGATTTTGACGTTACGCCCGGCATCGCCGTGGTCGGCACGCGGGAAGCGACCGCGTATGGCTTGCAGACTGCGGAAAGCATCGGCGCGGCGCTGGCGCGCGCGGGATTTATCACGGTCAGCGGGATGGCGCTGGGAAATGATGGAGCCGCGCACCGCGGCGCGCTCCGCGCAGGCGGGCTGACGGTCGCCGTGCTGGCGGGCGGCGTGGATGTGTGCTACCCGCCCCGCCACAGGGGGCTGATGGGGGATATCCTGCTGTCCGGCGCGGTCGTCAGCGAATACCCGCCTGGCACCGAGCCGAAAGGCGCGCATTACCATGACCGCAACCGCATCATCAGCGGTCTTTCGGTCGCGTCGGTGATCGTGGAGGCAGCGGATTACCGCTCGGGCGCACTGATTACCGCACGGCACGCGCTCGATCAGGGGCGCGACGTATACGCGGTACCCGGCGCTTTGGACGCGCCGCAGTCCAAGGCGTGCAATGAACTGATCGAGAAAGGCGAAGCCGCACTGCTGCGCAGCCCGCAGGCGCTGGTCCGCGCCTATAACGGATTGCTGCGTGTGCCTCCGGCGGTACGCCGTGCCGAGCAGACGCCCCGACGGCAGGCCGGCATGCGTCCGGCGGCGCCAGAGCGGGCGGCTGAATCGGGCGGCAATAAACAGGAGCCGCAGGCAAAGACCGGTCAGAAGCAGGCGCCGGCAGCCCTGCCGGAAACGCTGCGCGGCGACGAGCGCCGCATCGCGGAGCTGGTGCAGCAGGGCGTATCGACGCCGGAGGAGCTGATCGAACGCTGCGGCCTGCCCGCGCCGCGCGTGATGGCGCTGGTCACCATGCTGGAGGTGGACGGCGTCCTGCGCCGCGAAAAGGGCAGGCTGGTAATGGGCGGCAGGTGAAAGCCGCCGCATTGCCCAGGGATCGCATCAAACGCGCCGTCAGGCGCGCAGAAATAGCCGCCTTGCGAGCGGCCTTGGAAAACCGGACGCCGACCGGCTTTCCAAAACCATGCTTTGGAGGTTTTTATGTCAAAATTAGTCATCGTGGAGTCCCCCGCCAAGGCCAAGACCATTGGCAAATACCTCGGTTCGGACTATGTGGTCAAGGCGTCGATGGGGCATCTGCGCGATCTGCCGAAAAAGAAAATGAGCGTCGATTTTGAGCACGATTTCAAGCCGGAATATGTGCCGATCGAGGGAAAGGATAAAATTATCAAGGAAATCCGCAGCGAGATCCGCAAAAGCGATTTCGTGTACCTCGCGACCGACCCGGACCGCGAGGGCGAGGCGATCTCCTGGCATATCAAGGAGCTGTTCAAGCTCAAGGAAAAGGATTCCAAGCGCGTGACCTTTAATGAGATCACCAAGCCTGCGGTCAAGTACGGCATCGAGCATCCGCGCGATATCGACATCGATCTGGTCAACGCCCAGCAGGCACGCCGCATTTTGGACCGCATCGTGGGCTACGAGCTGTCGCCCTTCCTGTGGCGCAAGGTCAAGCGCGGCCTGTCCGCGGGGCGCGTGCAAAGCGTGGCCACCCGCCTGGTGGTCGACCGCGAGAACGAGATCCGCGCGTTCGTACCCGAGGAATACTGGACCATCGAGGCGTTGCTGCAAACTGCGGACGGCGGCCGCTTCACCGCGCGCTACTACGGCGACCAGACCGGCAAGGCCGAGCTGAAAAACGAGTCCGAAGCGCAGGCGGTCGTGGACGCGGTATCCGGCAAGCCCTTTACCGTGGGTGAGATCAAGCGCGGCAAGAAAAAGCGCACGCCCGCGCCGCCGTTCATCACCTCCACCTTACAGCAGGAGGCCAGCCGCAAGCTCAACATGACCCCGCGCCGCACCATGAGCATCGCGCAGGAGCTGTACGAGGGCATCGAGCTGGGCGAGTTCGGACTGACCGGTTTGATCACTTATATGCGTACCGACTCGCTGCGCCTGGCCGACGAGGCCACCGCTGCCGCCGCCGGCTTTATCCGCGGCCGCTATGGGGACGAGTACTACCCCGGCAAGCCGCGCGTGTTCAAGACCAAGGGGAACGCGCAGGACGCGCACGAAGCCATCCGCCCGTCCGACGTCAAGCTCCTGCCGGACGAGATCCGTCAGTACCTCTCGCCCGACCAGTACAAGCTGTATAAGCTCATCTGGTCGCGCTTTGTCGCCTGCCAGATGGCGGACGCGATTCTGGACACGGTTTCCGCGGATATTGTGTGCGAGGGGCAGGTGTTCCGCGCCTCCGGCCACACGGTAGCCTTTCCCGGCTTTACCGCGGTTTACGAGGAAGGCACGGACGACGAGAAGAAGGGCGAGGCGGGCAAGCCCCTGCCGCGCTTTGCGGAGGGCGACACCCTCTCGGTCGAAAAGCTCGACCCGTCGCAGCACTTCACCCAGCCGCCCGCACGCTATACCGAGGCCTCGCTCATCCGTGCGATGGAGGAGCGCGGCATCGGCCGCCCGTCCACCTATGCGCCGACTATCTCCACCATCCTCGACCGCGACTATGTGACCAAGGAGAACAAGGCGCTGCGTCCTACGCCGCTCGGCGAGGGCGTAACCGGCCTGTTGGTGGACGAGTTCAAGTCGGTCGCGGATTATGAGTTTACCGCCAATATGGAGGAGCAGCTCGACGAAGTAGAGGCGGGAAAGCTCAACTATATCCAGCTCCTGCACAATTTCTATGACGACTTTGAAAAGGCGCTGGGGCAGGCCGAGATCGATCTGGAGGGCCAACGCATCAAGATCAAGGACGAGGTCACGGATGTGATCTGCGAAAAGTGCGGCCGCAATATGGTTATCAAGTCCGGCCGTTTCGGCAAGTTCCTGGCCTGCCCGGGCTTCCCAGAGTGTACCAATACCAAGCCCATCACCGAGGACACCGGCGCGGCCTGCCCGGTGTGCGGGGCCAAGGTGGTCAAAAAGAAATCCGCGCGCGGCTATGTGTATTACAGTTGCGAAAAATATCCGGAGTGCCAGTTCATGACCTGGGATAAGCCGCTGGGAAGCAAATGCCCGAACTGCGACTCCTCGCTGTTCCGCCACACCGACCGCGACTCCAAGGAGGTCACGGACGTGTGTCTGCGCGAGGGCTGCGGTTATACCGAGCTGGTTAAGGAGGGCCTGCCGCCCGAGGAGGCGGAAAAGAACCGCCAGCGCCGCGAAGCGCGCGCCGCGAAAGCAGCCGAACGCGCGGCGGCCAAGGCAGCGGCGGAAGCCGCGGGCGAGGGCGGAGAGACATCGAAAAAAGCCGCGCCAGCCCAAAAGCCCGCCGCGGCGAAAAAGCCTGCGGCAAAAAAGCAGGTGCCGTGGATGACCAAGACCACGAACCGCTTCAAAAAGCTGAAGGACGAGGATGTGCAGGCGCTGACCAAGGCCCAGCAGGCGCAGTACGCCAAGGCACTGGAGAAATACGAGGCAGAAAAAGCCGCAGAGAAAGCGGCAAAGGCAAAGGCCCGTAAGTCTATCAAGGCAAAGGAGGCCGCCGGTGAGTGAGTTTGTAACGGTGATCGGCGCGGGGCTGGCGGGTTGCGAAGCGGCCTGGCAGCTTGCGCAGCGCGGCGTTAACGTGCGCCTGCATGAGATGAAGCCAGAAAAACGCTCGGAGGCGCATCACGCGGACGATTTCGCCGAGCTGGTTTGCTCGAATTCGCTGCGGTCAGACGAACTGACCAACGCCGCAGGCCTGCTCAAGGAGGAGCTGCGGCGGCTGGACAGCCTGATCCTCGCCTGCGCGGACGCGCACCGCGTGGAAGCGGGCGGCGCGCTCGCAGTTGACCGCGAGGCGTTCGCCCGCGCGGTGACCGGGAAGATCAAGTCCCATCCGAACATTGCGATTATATCCGGCGAAGTGACCGAGATACCGGAGGGCAGAGTAATCGTCGCCTCCGGCCCGCTGACCTCGGACGCGCTGTTTGAGGCCATCCACCGCAAGGTGGGCGGGGACTTCCTGCACTTTTTCGACGCGGCCGCGCCCATTGTGACCGCGGAGAGCATCGACATGGATTCCGCTTACGCGGCCTCGCGCTACGGCAAGGGTACGGCGGACTATATCAACTGCCCGCTGAACCGCGAGGAGTACGACGCGTTCTGGAACGCACTGACCACGGCCGAGGAAGCGCCGGTTCACGGGTTTGAGGATTCCAAGGTGTTCGAGGGCTGTATGCCCATCGAGGTCAACGCCCGCCGCGGGTATGATACGCTGCGCTTCGGCATCCTGAAGCCCATCGGCCTGCCCGACCCCAGGACGGGCAGGGATCCGTATGCGGTGCTTCAGCTTCGGCGCGACAACGCGCAGGGTACGCTGTACAACCTGGTCGGCTGCCAGACCCACCTCAAATGGGGCGAGCAAAAGCGCGTGTTCTCCATGATCCCAGCGCTCCAAAACGCCGAATTCATGCGCTACGGCGTGATGCACCGCAACACGTTCCTGGATTCGCCGCGCCTGCTGGACGCGACCTACGCGCTGAGGGCAGATCCGCGTATCCGCTTTGCCGGGCAGATGACCGGCGTGGAGGGCTATATCGAGTCCACCGCCTCGGGATGGGCGGCGGGGGTGGCCGCCGCATGCGAAACACAGGGCAGGCCCATGCCTGCGCTGGACCGGCAGACTGCGGTCGGTGCGCTGGCATGCTACATCTCGGATCATACGGTAACAAAATTCCAGCCCATGAACATCAATTTCGGCATCATTGAGCCGCTGGGTTATAAAATCAAGGGCAAGCGGGAAAAAAACCTGAAGATTTCCGAGCGGGCGCTTGCAAAAATCGACAGTCTGAAAGGGGAGCTTTGACATGAAAATCATCGTGGATGCAATGGGCGGCGACAACGCGCCGGAGTCCGCCGTTTGGGGCGGCGCGCTGGCTGCGCGGGAATATGGCGAGGAAGTGCTGCTGGTCGGCCGGTCGGAAACGGTCGAGGCGGTCCTGAAGGAGAAGGGGCTGCAGGATACGCAGGGCGTGACTATCATGCCTGCCTCCGACTTGGTGGATATGCACGACGATCCGGCGACTGTGCTGCGCAAAAAGCCGGATTCCTCGATGGCGGTGGCGTTCAAGCTGCTCAAAGCGGGTGAGGGCGACGCGCTTGTTTCCGCGGGCAACACGGGAGCCCTGCTCACGGGCGCGACCCTGTTCGGCGGCCGGATCAAGGGCATCCGGCGCGGCGCGCTCGCGCCCGTCATGCCCTGCAAGGGAGGCCAGGTCATGCTGTGCGACGCGGGCGCGAACACCGAATGCACGGCTGAGATGCTGCTGCAGTTCGCGTTTCTCGGCTCGCTGTATGCGGAGAAGATAGGTGGGGTCAACCGCCCGCGCGTCGGCCTAGTGAACAACGGCACGGAGGACACCAAGGGCGATCCGCTGCGTAAGGAGGCGTACACCCTGCTCAAAAAGGCGGGCGACGAGGGCCGGCTCAACTTTGTCGGCAACGTGGAGGGAAGCATGGTGCCGCTCGGCGCGTGCGACGTGGCGGTGTGCGACGGGTATTCGGGCAACGTGATGCTTAAGACCATCGAGGGCGTGGCCAAGTTTATGGCGGGCGAGATCAAAACCGTGTTCATGCGCAATTTGGCGACCAAGCTGGGCTATTTGGCCTGTAAAAAGGGTATGGACGATTTCCGCGAGCTGTTCAATCAGGACAAGGTCGGCGGCGCGCCGTTCCTGGGGATCGCCAAGCCGGTTATCAAGGCGCACGGCTCCTCCAATGAGATCGCGGTGATGAACGCCGTTCGGCAGGCGATCACCTATACAAAATCGGGTATGATCGACGCGGTTTCGGAAAACATAGCATATATGACCGTCGAATGAGCGGCTGTACGCTGCCCGCCGGCTTGCCGGCCGGAGGGGACGGTTTGGAAAGCGAGGTGAAAGAAATTGGAGCTGAATTATAAGTTTAAGGATGTAACGCTGTTCCAAACAGCGATGACACATACCTCCTATGCGAACGAGCATAGGGGCAGTCATCTCCACCATAACGAGCGGCTGGAGTTTCTTGGCGATTCCGTACTGGGCTTCGTTACAGCGGACTACCTGTTCACGCATTATCCGGATCTGCCGGAGGGTGAACTGACCAAGCTGCGCGCGGCGGTCGTATGCGAGGGCGCCTTGTGCGAGATCGCGAGGGAACTCGGTATTCCGGAACAGATCAGGCTGGGTCATGGGGAAGAAACGGGCGGCGGCCGCGGGCGGCCGTCCATTCTGGCGGATGCGACCGAGGCGCTGCTGGGTGCCATTTTCCTGGATGGCGGTATCGAGCCCGCGCGCGCGTTCGTGCTGCGCTTTATCCCGAAAAAGGTGGAGCTCGCGCTGGCAGGCGGCGCGTTCAAGGATTATAAGACCATCCTGCAGGAGATCGTGCAGAAGAACAAGCAGGAAACGCTGGAATACCGTTTGGCCGGCCAGTCCGGACCGGATCACGATAAGCGCTTTACGATGGAGCTGCTGCTCAATTCCAATGTGTTCGCGTCCGGTACCGGACGGAGCAAAAAGGAGGCCGAGCAGATGGCGGCTAAAAAAGCCCTGGAAATGATGGGGGAAGCGTGACGGCCGCCAGTGTAAGGGAATAGAGTACAAAAGCGCCCCGATCGCTCGGGGCGCTTTTGCGGCTTTATTCCGGCTTTTTTCCCGTTCCGCCGATCAGACGGGTCACGGTCGCGATCACCGCCGCGAGCGCGCGGAGGTCCTGTTCGGCGGTTTCGGCCCTGGGTTTTTCTGCGCTGCTGTCTTTCATGGGGCATCTCCTTGCACAGAGGCAATCCAAAGAAACAATAGATAACATAAAAAGATATCTTATAACATATTCTAACATAAGGGCATCTGTTTTACAATAACAAAAAAGAGGTGCTGAAAAATAATGCAGAAACAGCAGTTGATCGATATGGGCCACCGCCTGCGCCAGCGCAGGACCGAGCTGGGGCTGACGAGGGAGAAAATGTCGGAGCTGGCGGATATCGGGATGGGCTATTACGGCCAGCTTGAGGTTGGCACGTCGCAAATGTCACTGGATACGCTGATCAAGCTGTCGCGCGCCATGCACCTGCCGATGGAGTACATCGTGCTGGGTGAGGGCGAGCCGCGCGGGGATGCGTCGGCGGTGCGGGATATGCTTGACCGCTGCTCCGCGCGCGAGCTTAAGCTGGCGGAAGAGGTGCTCAAGCTGTTTTTAATGAAACAAAACTGATCTCGGAAAGGGTGGACGCCTGGTTCCGAGATCAGTTTTTGTTTGGACAGAACGGGGTTAAAACCAGCGCGCGCCTTCCTGCCGGAAGCGAGGCGCAGGGCCGTCCGCATATGGGTCATAGGTGTGGATATTGCAGCCAAACTCCTTGAGCGAAGCGATTTTGCCGTCCGCCGTCCAGCGGATGAGCGAAAAACCGTCGAATTCCTCCGCCCGTCCGTCCAGCATCTGATTTTTGAAGCGCCATTCGACTGCGGTATGGCTTTCCGTATGGAAAAACCGGAGGATATCCCAGACCAGCACCCGACCCCGCGCGTTCCATTCCTCGAACCAGTGCTTGACCTGTGCCGCGCCGTGGTACTCCGGCCCCCAGCTTTCCGTGTATATGCAGTCCGGCGCAAAAATAGACATAATGCCGCGATCCTCTGCCTGCAGCCACATATCAAACCACAGGCGGACCGTTTGCTCCCTTTCATTCATGTGCTTCGCCTCCTGCCTACCAGCATAGCATGGCGGAACGCGTCTGTCCAGTGCGGGCGATTTATGGCTAAGCTGTAAATTATCGCGCTGCGCATTGAAAAAAAAGCCGCGCGGTGGTAAAATAATACCATATATATCTTTGAGGTGCTACATGGTTCTGAAGAGCCTGGTTTTACAGGGCTTTAAGTCTTTTCCGGACAAAACCGAGATCAATTTCCTCGGCGGCGTAACGGCGATCGTCGGACCGAACGGTTCGGGAAAATCAAATATTTCGGATGCGATCCGCTGGGTGCTGGGCGAGCAGTCCTCCCGTTCCCTGCGCGGCGCCAAGATGGAGGACGTTATTTTCGGCGGAACGGCCAGGCGCGGACCGGTCGGCTTTGCCGAGGTTTCGCTCATCCTGGATAATTCCGAGGGTATATTCCGGTCGGAATTCACCGAGATCATGGTCACCCGACGCTATTACCGTTCGGGGGAAAGCGAATATTTTCTGAACAAAAAGCACTGCCGCCTGCGCGATATCCATGAGCTGTTTATGGATACCGGACTGGGGCGCGATGGCTATTCCATCATCGGGCAGGGCCGCATCGACGAGATCCTGTCGCTCAAGAGCGAGGACCGGCGCGAGATATTTGAGGAAGCCGCGGGCATCACCAAATTCCGCTACCGCAAGGAGGAGGCCGAACGCAAACTCGCCGCTACGGAGGATAACCTGACCCGTATCCGCGACCTGTACGATGAATTGGAGCGCCAGGTCGGGCCGCTGGAAAAACAGGCGGAAAAGGCAAAGCAGTATTTGCTGCTGCGTGACGAGCTGCGTGTGCTGGAGATTTCGCTCTGGCTGCTGTCGCTCGACCGCATCAAGGAGGATACCGCAAAGCTTGCGCAGGACGCAGCGGCTTGCGCCGCGCAGCTTGCGGAGGAGAAAAAAGCACAGGAAGCGCTTTACGCACGGTCGGAGCGGCTTTCTGAGGAAATGCGTGGCATCGACCGCGCTTCCGACCGCCTGCGCCAGCAGCTCCGCGAGGCGGAGCAGCGCGCCGCCGAGCAGGCGAGCCGCGCGGCGGTGCTCAAAGCGAACATCCAGAACAATCGGGATAACATCGACCGCGCCGAGCGGGAGAGCGCCCAGCGCGCCGAGCAGGCCGCAGGGCTTGGCGCGCAGCTTGCCGAACGGCGCGCGCGTATCGAGCTGTTGGATGCCCAGCGGGCGGGTCTGGCCGCGCGCCTGGATGATTTGAAGCGGCAGGGAGACGAGCAGGCCGCCCAGCGGGAGCAGGCTGAGCGCGCGCTGCACCGCGCGGAACAGGAGCGTGCGGCGCGTCAGGACGCGCTGCATGCGCTGGAGATCGACCGCACGGCGGCGGAAACCGGTCTGGCCGGCATGGACGGACGGCGCGGGACGATCGTGTCCGACATTGAAGCCGCGGGCAGGCGTCTGGAAGCGGAACGGGACGCGCATGACGAGCTGGAAGAGCGCATGCGCGGCTGCCTGGATACCCTTGCGGGGGCGAAAAATAAGGTGCAGGGCGTGGCGCTGAAAGCGGAAAGCCGCCGCAAAAAGGTGGAGGCCCTGCGGGAAACGCTGGAAAAGGCGGCGGCGGCGCTGACCGAGGTGCAGGGCCGCGTGAAGATGCTGTCCGACATGCAGCGCGATTACGAAGGTTTTTCGCGCTCCGTCAAGGCGATCATGCAGCAGGTGGAGCGCGGCGCGATGCGCGGGGTGCATGGGCCGGTTTCCGCGCTGCTTTCGGCGGAGGAACGGTTTGTCACCGCGATCGATACGGCGCTTGGCGCGTCCGCGTCCTCCATTGTGGTGGATACGGCGTCGGATGGCAAACGGTGCATCGAATACCTGAAGCGCACGGACGGCGGGCGCGCAACCTTTCTGCCGCTCGACACAATCCGGCCGAATTTGTTGCGGGAAAACGGCTTGGAGACGCAGAAAGGCTGTTTTGGAACCGCTGATCGTCTGGTCGTTTTTGATGGGCGCTATGCGGCCATCGTACAAAACCTGCTTGCGCGCACGGTGGTGTGCGAAAATATGGATACCGCCCTGGCGCTCGCCAGGACGTATGGCCACCGCTTCCGCATCGTGACGCTGGACGGCCAGGTAATCCAGGCCGGCGGCGCGATGACGGGCGGCTCGGCCTCCCGCGGTACGGGCGCGCTTGCGCGCGCGGGCAGGCTGCGCGCCGCGCAGGAGCAGGCAAAGGCGCTCGAAAAGCAGAAGCAGGAGGCGGAACGCGCGTTCCATGCGGCAAAGGAAGAGCTGGCGGCGCTGGATTACGACCTGAAGGCGATTGAGGCGGAGCGCGCCCGCGCCGCGCAGGAGGAAGCGGGGCTGCGCGCGTCGGTTTCCCAGCACGGGGCGCTGCTGGAAAGCCTGCAGTCGCAGTACGACGGGCTGGTGCTCGAACGGGATAACCTTGCCGCGGCAAGGCAGCGATATCAGGAAACAATCGCTCAGTGCGGACAGAAGCAGGACGAGGCGCGGCAGGCGCTCGCGAACGCAGAGGCGGCGGTGGAACAATGCCGCGCCGCGCAGGAAGCGCTGGACACGCAGGCGGCCGGCCATACGGCGCAGACCGCGTCGGTGCAGACCGAGTTGGCGGAGAACCGCTCGGAGGCCGCGAGCGAAGCGCGCGCGCTGGCTGACCTGGAGCGGCTCAAGTCCGAGCTGGACGCAGGGGTTTCGGGCTCCGCGGAAACCATCGCCGGCTTTGAGGAGGAAATCGCCCGCCTGACCGAAGCGCTGTCCCGCGCGCAGGACGCGGAAGAGGAGAACCGTGCGGCGGCCGCACAACTGAACGGGCAGATCGCCGCGCAGATGCAGCAGCGCGAACGGGTCGAGGGCGAACGCGCGCAGGTCGACCGCGAGGCGCAGGGGAAAAATGAAGAGATACTGGGCCTTGAGCGGGAATCCGCGCGGCTGGAGAACCGTTCGGTGCAGCTGAAAAACGAGGAAGCGCAGATTTTGGATAAAATGTGGGAAAGCTATGAGCTGACGCCCACGCCCGCGCGGGAGGCCGCGCGCCCGCTGGAGGACGTACCCGCGGCGAAAGAGCAGGTGCAGTCCCTGCGGGGCAGGATGCGCGCGCTCGGCAACGTCAATCTGGACGCGGTGGAGGAATACCGGCAGGCGCTCGAACGGTATACTTTTATGGGCGGGCAGAAGGACGACCTGGAAAAAGCGCAGAAAGAGCTTTACAAGGTCATTGAACAGCTGACCGTCAATATGAAAGAAATTTTCGCTTCGGAATTCGCCAAGCTCAACGCTTATTTCGGGCAGACGTTCCGCGAGATATTCGGCGGCGGTCATGCGGAGCTGCAGCTTGCGGATACCTCGGATATCCTGAACTGTGGGATCGATATTCGGGTTTCCCCGCCGGGCAAGGCGGTCAAGACGCTGACGCTGCTTTCGGGCGGCGAAAAAGCGTTCGTTGCGATTGCGCTGTATTTCGCGATCCTCAAGCTGCGGCCCACACCGTTCTGCGTGCTGGACGAGATCGAGGCCGCGCTGGACGATGTGAACGTCGCGCGGTTCGCGCAGTACATCCGCCGGCTGGCCGGCGCGACGCAGTTCATCGTGATTACGCACCGCCGCGGCACCATGGAAGAGGCCGATATGCTGTACGGCGTCACCATGCAGGAGCAGGGTGTTTCCAAGATGTTGATGCTCAATCTGGCGGAAGCGGAAAAGCATGTGGGTAAGACGCTGCGATGAGAGGAGATGGAGAATATGCTGTATGATCTTTTGCGTGATCTTTATTCAATTCTTCGTGGAACAGGGGCAGTTTTATGGTTCGTGTGGCCGTTTATGTTCGTGTGCGGGCTGGGCAGCATCGTCTGGTACGCGCATCCGCAGTCGGGGGAAAGCGAGGCGGACAGCGAACGGCGGCGCAGCCGGTTTATTGCGGCAGAGATCGCGGCGGGCTTTGCGCTGCTGATGATGTTCTGTGCGGTGGGAAGTAACATTTAGGAGCTGAAACAATGGGATTATTCGATAAAATTAAAAAAGGGCTGCAGAAGACGAGCGATGCGGTCAGCCGCTCGCTCGACGCGGTGTTCGCGGGGTTTGTCACGATAGATGACGACCTGCTGGAAGAACTGGAGGAAGCGCTCATCCTGTCCGACGTAGGCGCGGCAAACGCCGCCAAAATCGTGGCGGAGGTGGAAAAGCGCGCGCAGAGGCAGAACGTCACCTCGGCGCTCGAGCTGCGCTACGTTCTCAAGGACACGCTGCTCGATATGATGCTGGATAACCAGCCGCTGGACGTTTCGGGCAAGCCTGCGGTTGTGCTGGTGATCGGCGTTAACGGCGTGGGCAAGACCACGTCGATCGGCAAGCTGGCCGCCCGCTATGTGGGCGAGGGCAAAAAGGTCATGCTGGCCGCCGCGGATACGTTCCGCGCCGCCGCCGCCGACCAGCTTGAGATTTGGGCGAAGCGCGCGGGCGCGGACATCGTGCGCCACGGCGAGGGCGCGGATCCGGCCGCGGTCGTATTCGATTCGATCTCCGCGGCCAAGGCGCGCGGCAGCGATGTAATCATCATCGACACCGCGGGACGCCTGCACAACAAGGCTAACCTGATGAATGAGCTGGCCAAGATCGACCGTGTGATCACGCGCGAGCTGCCGGACGCTTCGCGCGAGACCCTGCTCGTGCTGGACGCGACTACCGGACAGAACGCTGTGCATCAGGCGGAGGAATTCAATAAGGTCGCAGCGCTTACCGGCATTGTGCTGACCAAGCTGGACGGGACGGCGAAGGGCGGCATCGTTATCGCGATTTCGGCCGGACTCGGCGTGCCGGTCAAGCTGGTCGGCGTGGGCGAGGGCCTGGACGACCTGGTCGATTTCGACCGTTCCGCATTTTTGGAGGCGGTCCTGCCGCCGCTTGAGGGAGGGATTTCCTGATGCAGAGACCGGACGGAAGGACAGCCGGCGCGCTGCGGCCGGTAAAGCTTATCACGGATTTCACCATGTACGCCGAAGGCTCGGTGCTGGTCGAGATGGGCAACACCCGCGTGATCTGCACCGCCTCGGTAGAGGATAAGGTGCCGCCGTTCCTGGAGGGCAAGGGCCTCGGCTGGGTAACGGCCGAATACGCCATGCTGCCGCGCGCAACCAATACGCGCAAGAAGCGCGATATCAAAAGCCTGAAGCTGGACGGGCGCTCAAGCGAGATCCAGCGGCTGATCGGCCGCTCGCTGCGCGCGGTGGTCGACCGCGAAGCGCTGGGCGAGCGCCAGATCACGATCGACTGCGACGTGATCCAGGCGGACGGAGGCACGCGCTGCGCGTCCATCACGGGCGGGTTTGTGGCGCTGTGGCTGGCCTGTAAGCGCCTGCTGGACGCGGGCGTAATTGATAAGATGCCGCTCACCGCGCAGGTTGCGGCGGTTTCGGTCGGTATTTTTGAGGACGAGGCCGTGCTGGACCTGAATTACGCGGAGGACAGCCACGCAATCGTGGACTGCAACGTCGTGATGACCTCCAAAGGCGAGTTTATCGAGGTGCAGGGTACGGGCGAGGGGCGCCCGTTCACGGACGGGGAGCTGAAAAAGCTGCTCGGTCTTGGAAAACGCGGCTGTGCGCGCCTGTGCCGGGCGCAGAGCAAGGTCATGGGGGAGAGCCTGTGATGAAATTCGTGCTTGCATCCCACAACAAAAAGAAGATAGCGGAAATGGCGGCGATTCTGGGGGAGCTGGGCGTCGAGGTCGTCCCGCTGCCCGAGGATGCGCCCGAGCCGGCGGAGGATGGCGCCACGTTTGAGGAAAACGCGCGCATCAAGGCGGCGAGCGCGGCGGGCTTCACCGGCCTGCCCGCCATCGCGGACGACTCCGGCCTTTGCGTGGACGCGCTGGGCGGCGCGCCGGGCATCTACTCCGCGCGCTACTGCGAGGGGACCGATCAGGCGCGCAACGACCTGCTGCTGCGCAATATGGAGGATCAGGACGACCGCGCCTGCCGTTTCGTGTGCGCGATCGCGTGCATCCTGCCGGATGGGGAAACGCTGACCGTGCGCGGCGAGTGCGAGGGAGAACTGCTCCGTGAAAGCCATGGCGCGGGCGGATTTGGATATGACCCGCTGTTCTATGTGCCGGCCTGCGGCTGCACATTCGGCGAACTGCCGCCGGAAACCAAAAATGAGATTTCCCACCGCGGCCGCGCCCTGAGAAAGCTCAAAGAGGCGCTGCAAGGCCGCCTTTAACCGATCAAGACAGGAGAATCATCTATGCTGACTACCAAACAGCGCGCACAGCTGCGCGCGCTTGCCAATCCGCTTGCCGATACGCTGATCATTGGCAAGGAGGGTGTGACCGATGCGGTCGAGCGCCAGCTCGACCAACTGCTCGAAGCGCACGAGCTGGTCAAGGGCAAGGTGCTGGAAAGCGCCATGCTCACCCCGCGCACAGTGTCCGAAGCGCTGTGCGAGGCGGCCGGCGCCGAACCGGTGCAGTGCATCGGCTCGAAATTTATCCTCTACCGCCAGGCGCGGGACAAGGATAAGCGGAAGATCGTGCTGGTCAAATGAGAACGGGCATACTCGGCGGGACATTCAACCCGCCGCACCTGGGGCATCTGCACGCCGCGTGCCTTGCCAGGGAAGCGCTGGGGCTGGATAAGGTGCTGTTCATCCCGACCAATATCCCGCCGCACAAAGCGCTGCCGGAGGACACCGCGACCGTGGCCGACCGCTGCGAAATGGTGCGCCTGCTGCTGGCGGATACCCCTTGGGCGCGGCTGGACACGCTGGAGGTGGAGCGCGGCGGCGCGAGCTATACGGTCGATACGCTGCGCGCGCTGCATGCGCGGGGCGAGCATGCGCTTTACCTGATCGTCGGCACGGATATGCTGCTGTCGTTCGACCGGATCTGGCGCGCGCCCGAGGAGATCGCACGCCTGTCCACGCTCGCCGTGTGCGCGCGGGACGGGGACGACTGGGACGCGCTGGCCGACAAGGCGGCGCGCCTGCGCCAAACCATGAACGCCAAAATCGAGATGGTCCGAGGGGAAAGCCTGACCATCTCTTCGACCGAGCTGCGGCAGGGCGGCGCGCTGCGCCGCTATACCCCGCCCGCAGTCGCGGATTATATCGAGCGAAATCACCTGTATGGGTATTGACAAGATAAAAAAATCGATATAAAAAAGAAAGGCGGGTAAAAGTTATGTTGTGTAACGACGAAATGCGGAAGGGGATCCTGTCGAGGCTGCACGGATACCGGTATGAGCATACGCTCGGCTGCGAGCGGGCGGCCAGGATGCTGGCGGAGCGCTTCGGCGGGGACGTGGAAAAGGCGGGCTTCGCTGCCATATTGCACGACATAACAAAACATCTTTCTCCGCAAGAACAGTTGAATTTATGTGCGAAATACGGTATAATACCCTGTAACGTCGAAAAAAGCGAGCCGAAAATGCTGCACGGGAAAACCGCTGCGGCGATCGCGCGCGTGGAATACGGCGCGCCGGAGGATGTGTGCGAGGCCATCGCCTGCCACACCACCGGAAAACACGGCATGACGCTGCTGGATAAAATCCTTTATCTGGCGGATTACATTGAGGAAACCCGCGATTTTCCCGGGGTCGAAAAAGCAAGGGAGCTTGCCCGGCTCAGCCTGGACCGCGCGCTGCTTTACTGCTACGACCAGACGCTGACCGAGCTGATCGCGCGGGGCAAGCTGATCCACAGCGATACCATCGGCGCCTACAACGATATGATCTACCATGGTATCCGCTGGCGGGAGTGACAGGAGTAAACTGGAGGCAGGAATCGTTTGAAACTTTTTGGAGGAAGCGGCGGCCACAGCGGTAAACCCAGCCGCGCGAAAAAGAAAAAGACGGCGCAGTATGCGGCGCCTATCGCGGACGAAAAGCCGCAGGCCGCCAAAACCGCGCCCAAACCGACGGGCAAAAAAGGCGGCAGGACCAAAAAGCCGCTCACCAAAGGGCAGAAGCGGAAGCGGGTCATCATCGCGGTGGCGGTGGTGCTTGCGCTGCTGGCCAGCGCGGCCGCGGCCGCGGCGCTCCTTATCCGTCCGCCGGAGGGCAACGACCCCACGATCAAGGACAAGGAAAACGGCGATAAGATCGACGTCAACAGCCTGCTCAATTCGGGTACGCGCATTGACGATGTGTTCACTTTTGTGGTCGGCGCGGTGGACGAGGACGAAACACGGACCGACGCGCTCATGGTCGTCACCATGGATACCAATAAAAAGACGATCAACGTCATGAATATCCCGCGCGACACCATGTGCAACAACAGCGCCACGGGTGCGAGCCGCAAGATCAACGCGGCCTATGCTATCGGCGGCATCGAGCAGACCAAGAAAGAGATCGAACGGCTGATGGGCTTCCGGCCGGACTATTATGTGATCGTCAACTTTGACGGCATCGCGGCCATTGTGGACGCGATCGACGGCGTTGAGTATGAGGTGCCGTTCCGCATGGAGTACGACGACCCCTCGCAGGACCTCCACATTGACCTGTATGCAGGCAACCAGACGCTCAACGGCGATCAGGTCGTGCAGTTCCTGCGCTGGCGCCATAATAACGACTACTCCGTACAATACCCCAACGGCGACGAGGGCCGCGTGGAAAACCAGCAGAAATTCCTCAAGGAGCTGGCCAACCAGGTACTCCAGCTGAAAAATATCACCAAGATTCCGAGTATCGCGGATGCGGTGTTCCAGAACGTCAAAACCGACCTGACCGCGGGCAACCTGCTCTGGATGGGCATGCAGGCGCTCAAGATCAAAAACGACAGCATCCAGTTCTTCACCCTGCCCGGCTATGGGCAGATGAGCACGGCGGGAAGCTCGACCGCGTTTTCGTTCTTCTTCCCGTATTATCAGGAGACGCTCGACCTGGTCAACCAGTATTTCAACCCATATGAAGAGGATATCACGGCGCTCGACATGGTGAGCGGTCCGGAAAGCTATTCGGGCGGCGGCTATGACGATACGGACCCATATGAAAATTACGTCTGGGGCGATACGGCCTCCAGCGATGAGCCAAGCGACGATTCCTCCGGCGGCGACGTGTCGGTCGATCCTGAGGCCGGCGGCACGGAGGGAGACAACAGCGGCGCCGGCGGCGGCACGACCACGGGACCGGATACCGGCGGCACAACGACTGACCCGAACGCTGGCGGTACCGGCGGCGGCACGACCGGTCCGAACGGCGGCAACGGTGGCACGACGACCGACCCGAACACTGGCGGCTCCGGTGACGGAAGCGGCGGCACGACGACCGACCCGAACGGCGGTACCGGCGGCGGCACGACCGACCCGGGCGGCTCCTCCGGCGGGGGAGAATCTTCGGGCGGCGAAACGACGCCCCTGCCGGGCGATCCTGAGGCATAATTTATTGAGTAAAAGGAGTTTGCAAATTGACTGCACAACAGACGGTAAAGGCGATCTGCGAGGCCCTGATCGAGAAAAAAGGGCAGGATATTCAGGTGCTCCAGGTAGAGCGCCTGACCGAGCTGACCGAGTACTTTGTCATTTGCTCGGCAAGCTCGACCACACAGGTCAAAGCCCTGGCGGACAACGTGGAGTGGCGCCTGAAATACGACCACGAGACTTTGGTCCACCATACGGAAGGCTATGAATCCGCGCAGTGGATGCTGCTGGATTACGGCTGCGTGGTCCTGCATGTGTTCATGCCGGAGGCGCGCAAGTTCTATAATCTGGAGAACCTGTGGAAGGACGGAACGCCGGTGCCGCTGGCCGACCTTGGCGTGGAAGAAAAGTAAAAACGGGATGCGGCGGGTGCAGAACGGTGTCCGCCGCGTTGCCGCGTCTAAAATAAATCATTCACTTTAGGGGGAGAATCCGTTGAAGTACGAGCATAAGCAAGTGGAAAAGAAGTGGCAGGATATCTGGGATGAGGCGCACTGCTTCGAAGCGGAAAACGGCAGCGCAAAGGAAAAGTTCTACGCGCTCGTCGAGTTTCCGTACCCGTCGGGACAGGGGCTGCATGTAGGCCATCCGCGTTCCTATACCGCGCTGGATATCGTCGCGCGCAAAAAGCGCATGCAGGGATACAACGTCCTTTACCCGATGGGATGGGATGCGTTCGGCCTGCCGACCGAGAATTACGCGATCAAAAACCACGTCCATCCGGCTGAGGTGACCAAAAACAACATCGCCCGCTTTAAGGGACAGCTCAAGGCGCTCGGCCTGTCGTTCGACTGGTCGCGCGAGATCAATACCACCGACCCGAATTACTACAAGTGGACCCAGTGGATCTTCCTGCAGCTCTTCAAGAAGGGCCTGGCATACAAGAAGGAAATGAGCGTCAACTGGTGTACCTCCTGCAAGTGCGTGCTGGCAAACGAGGAGGTCGTCAACGGCGTGTGCGAGCGCTGCGGCAGCGAGGTCGTCCATAAGACCAAGAGCCAGTGGATGCTCGCCATCACCAAGTACGCGCAGCGCCTGATCGACGATCTGGACGACGTGGACTTCATCGAGCGCGTCAAGGTGCAGCAGAAAAATTGGATCGGCCGTTCGACCGGCGCGGAGGTCGATTTCAAGACCACCGAAGGCGACACGCTGACCGTTTATACCACCCGTCCGGACACTCTGTTCGGCGCGACCTATATGGTTATCTCGCCCGAGCATCCGGCGGTCGAAAAGTGGGCGGGCAAGCTGGCCAATATCGACGAGATCCATGCCTACCGCGAGGAGGCCGCCCGCAAGTCGGACTTTGAGCGCACCGAGCTGAACAAGGACAAGACCGGCGTCAAGCTCGACGGCGTGGCGGCGGTCAATCCGGTGAACGGCCGCGAGATCCCGATCTTCGTGTCGGATTACGTCCTGATGGGCTACGGCACGGGCGCGATCATGGCTGTGCCGGCGCATGACGACCGCGACTGGGAATTTGCCAAAAAGTTCGGCTGTGAGATCATCGAGGTGGTTTCCGGCGGCGAGGATGTGCAGAAGGCCGCTTTCACCGCCAAGGACGAAACCGGTATCCTGGTCAATTCGGAGTTCCTCAACGGCAAGACGGTTAAGGACGCCATTCCGGCGATGATCGCCTGGCTGGAGGAAAAGGGCATCGGCCGCGCCAAGGTGCAGTACAAGCTGCGCGACTGGGTGTTCTCCCGCCAGCGCTACTGGGGCGAGCCTATCCCGCTGGTACACTGTGACAAGTGCGGCTGGGTGGCGATTCCAGAGGAGCAGCTGCCGCTTGAGCTGCCCAACGTACACACCTATGAGCCGACCGACAACGGCGAATCCCCGCTCGCGCACATGACCGACTGGGTCAACACCACCTGCCCGTGCTGCGGCGGCCCCGCCAAGCGCGAGACCGACACCATGCCCCAGTGGGCGGGGTCGTCCTGGTACTTCCTGCGCTATATGGACCCGCACAACGACAAGGCGCTCGCGTCTAAGGAAGCGCTCGAATACTGGTCTCCGGTGGACTGGTACAACGGCGGCATGGAGCACACCACACTCCACCTGCTGTACAGCCGCTTCTGGCACAAGTTCCTGTATGACATCGGCGTGGTGCCGACCAAGGAGCCGTATGCCAAGCGCACCAGCCATGGCATGATCCTGGGCGAGAACGGCGAGAAGATGTCCAAGAGCCGCGGCAACGTCGTCAATCCGGACGAAATTGTAGAAACCTACGGCGCGGACACCATGCGCCTGTACGAAATGTTTATCGGCGACTTTGAGAAGGCCGCGCCGTGGAGCCCGAAGTCGATCAAGGGCTGCCGCCGCTTCCTCGAGCGCGTATGGGCGCTGGCGGAAAAGGTGCAGGAGGGCGAGGCCTACTCCAAGCAGCACGAGGTGCTCATGCACCGCACGATCAAAAAGGTCGGCGATGACGCGGACAACCTCAAGGCCAATACCGCGATCGCGGCGCTGATGACCATGCTCAACGAATTCTACGACAAAGGCGTCAATAAGGCGGAGTATATGACGTTCCTGACCCTGCTCAACCCCTTTGCGCCGCATATTACCGAGGAGCTGTGGCAGCAGATGGGCGGCGAGGGCCTGCTCTCCGTTGCGCCGTGGCCGCAGTACGACGAGGCCAAGACGGTCGAGGACACGGTCGAAATGGCGGTGCAGATCAACGGCAAGCTCAAGTGTACCATCAAGCTGCCGGCGGACTGCGACAAGCAGGCGGCGATCGACGCCGCGCTGGCCGAGGAAAAGGTGCAGCATGCGGTTGAGGGCAAGCAGATGGTCAAGCAGATCGTCGTGCCGGGTAAAATCGTCAATCTGGTTGTCCGCTGAACTTTGCTGTTGACACGGACGGTAAAAACAGATATAATATTCTTACGGTTTTTTGTGCTCTGGCATAGGAGGCCGTGCAAAGTGTCCCTCCATAGGGGGACGCGCGGAGGGAGGGAAAACTGTGTCGGAGATCCGCATTAAGGAAAACGAGTCTATTGACAGCGCGCTGCGCCGTTTTAAGCGTTCGTGCGCCAAAGCGGGTACGCTTTCCGAGCTCCGCAAGCGTGAGCATTATGAAAGCCCGAGCGTCAAGCGCCGCAAGAAGTCTGAGGCCGCGCGCGCGAAGAAGAAAAAGTTCAGATAAGATCGCTTAAAGCGCGTTTTCGATCGAACAAAACGTTCCTGAGGGCTTCGGCCGAGGGACGTTCGCGGAAAGATGCCGCAGGGGGTTATACCCCCTGCGGCATCTTTCTGTCTGTAACCGCTGGGCGAAGTTTACAGTTCTTTCAAAGATTCTACAAACTTTAGACATATCGATCGGGTATTCTATTATCAGAGCAAGGGAAACACCCCTTTTGACATATACTTCTTCATGGGAAGATAATAAAAATCTGTTCGGCCCTGTGGGACGGAATACCGCGCAGGCTCCCGAACAGTCCACAAACAAGAGGCGGTACCGCCCATTATTATAAAAACGCGCTTTGCAGAGGCAAAGCGCGTTTTTGCGTGACAGAGCAGGGGGGCTTGCGAGGAAGGTTGTGGGACAATAAGTTATATCCATTTTCCGCGAAAGGAAAGGATCATGCAGGAAACAATTGAAAAAATCCTGAAAAAAGCGTATACTATATTAGTTATGGAATTTAATGAGCCTTAATACAGGAGTTAGGAACGTATATGAGCAAAGCAAAACCGTCTTACGGTAATGAAAGCATTTCCTCGCTCAAGGGCGCGGACCGCGTCCGTAAGCGCCCAGGCGTAATTTTCGGGTCGGATGGGCTGGAGGGCTGTGAGCACGCGGTGTTCGAGATTCTCTCCAACTCGATTGACGAAGCGCGCGAGGGCTATGGCAGCGAGATCGTCACCACCCGATACGCGGATGGCTCGATCGAGGTCGCGGACCACGGCCGCGGCATTCCGGTGGAGTGGAATGAAAGCGAGCAGCGGTATAACTGGGAGCTGGTGTTCTGCGAGCTGTACGCGGGCGGCAAATACAAGAACGACACCGGGGAGAACTATGAGTTTTCGCTCGGCCTTAACGGCCTGGGTACCTGCGCGACCCAGTACTCCTCGGAATATATGGATGTGACGGTCGTCCGCGACGGGTTCGAGTACACCCTGCACTTTGAAAAGGGCGAAAACAAAACCGGCACCAGGGAGGGCTTTGTCAAAGCGCCCACGACCAGCAAAAAGACCGGCACCACCATCCGCTGGAAGCCCGACCTCGAGGTGTTCACGGATATCAACATTCCGGTGGAGTATTATCTGGATACGCTCAAGCGGCAGGCGGTGGTCAACAGCCATGTGAAATTTGTGCTGAAAAACCAGTCCGGCGGCAAATTTGAAACCACCGAGTTTTTGTACCAGAACGGCATTGTGGATTATGTGACCGAGCTTGCGGGCGAGAACCCGCTGACCTCGGTGCAGTTCCTCGAAAGCGAGCGCCGCGGCCGTGACCGTGCGGACAAGTCGGAATACAAGGTCAAGCTGTCGTGCGCATTCTGCTTCTCGTCCGCGGTGTCGCAGATCGAGTATTACCACAATTCGTCCTGGCTGGAGCACGGCGGCGCGCCGGACAAGGCGGTGCGCTCGGCGTTTGTCTCCGCAATCGACGCCTATCTCAAGCAGAACGGCAAATATAACAAATCCGAAAGCAAGGTCACGTTTCAGGACGTGATGGACAGCTTGGTGCTGGTGACCAACTGCTTTTCCACCCAGACCTCGTACGAGAACCAGACCAAAAAGGCCATTACCAACAAGTTCATCCAGGAGGCGATGACCGACTTCCTCAAGCAGGGACTGGAAATCTACTTCATCGAGAACAAGGCCGAGGCGGACAAGATCGCCGAGCAGATCCTGATTAACAAGCGCAGCCGCGAGCAGGCGGAAAAGGCGCGCCTGAACATCAAAAAGAAGCTGTCCGGCAATATCGATCTCGCTAACCGCGTGCAGAAATTCGTGGACTGCCGCACCAAGGACGTGACGCGCCGCGAGCTGTACATCGTGGAGGGCGATTCCGCGCTCGGTTCGGTCAAGCAGGGGCGGGACAGCGAGTTCCAGGCCATCATGCCCGTGCGCGGCAAAATCTTAAACTGCCTGAAGGCGGATTACGACAAGATCTTCAAAAACGATATCATCACCGACCTTTTGAAGGTGCTCGGCTGCGGTGTGGAGGTGCGCGGCAAGGCCAGCCGCGACCTGTCCGCGTTCGATCTGGACGCGCTGCGCTGGCGGCGTATCATCATCTGCACGGATGCGGATGTGGACGGCTTCCAGATCCGCACGTTGATCCTGACCATGCTGTACCGGCTGGTGCCGACGCTGATCGAGCAGGGGTATGTGTATATCGCGGAGTCCCCGCTGTACGAGATCACGCACAGGGACAAGAGCTATTTCGCGTTCGACGAGAGCGAAAAGGCCGCGATCCTCAAAAAGCTGGAGGGTAAAAAGGTGCTTATCCAGCGCTCCAAGGGCCTGGGCGAGAACGAGGCCGACATGATGTGGGAAACCACCATGAACCCCGAAACCCGCCGCCTGATCCGCATTACGCCGGACGAAGCGCAGGCGACCAGCGAGATGTTCGACCTGCTGCTGGGCGATAACCTGTCCGGCCGCAAGGAGTATATCGCGGAGAACGGGGCGCAGTATTTGGAGCTGGCGGATATTTCGTAACAAAAGGGGAAATAGGGGGATAGTGATGAGGCGATTTCCGCAGATGGATGGGCTGCGCGCGGCCGCGGCCATGGCTGTTGTGATGATCCATACAACAGCGGGGGCGGCCGGATGGCCGGCGGTTTGCTGCAATCAGCTTGCGCGGTTTTCCGTGCCGCTTTTTCTGATGCTTTCCGGCTTCGGACATGCACAGGTGTACGCACAGAGCGGACAAATGTATACGGGGGGGGGTACACTCTGCTTGGAGACGGCTGAAGCGGGTTCTGCCCGCGTACCTCGTCTGGTCGGCGGCTTATCTGCTGCTGGAAGCGGCTTCCGGCGCGCCGCACGCGCATCCGGTACGGGATATCCTGACCGGAAAAGCCTATATGCACTTGTATTATATCCCTGTGCTGGTGCAGTTCATTGTGCTGAGCGGTCCGCTGCAGCGGGCCGCGCGGCGCTTCCCGCGGAGAACGCTCGTCATAGCGGCGGCGGTGAGCCTTGCGGCGCAGGCGGTTCTGTGCGCACAGACGATGGGGCTGCTGCGGCTGCCGGCGTTTCCCCTCTCGCCGACAGTATGCTTCCTCCCGTGGACGGTGTTCTATGTGGGCGGGGCGCTGCTCCGGCGGCAGGTGGAGCGGGGGATGCCGCGGCTTTCCCTTTGTGTATGGCTGTGGGCGGCGAGCGCTGCCGCCGTACTGGGTACGGCAAAGCTGCTGCCCGCTGTGCGTGCGCTTTCGCTCCGGCCGGATATCACGGCATACGCCTTTACCTCTTTTCTGCTGCTGTGGGCGCTGTGCAGCCTGCCGCAGGATGTCCCGCGGCCCGTCCGCGCAGTCAGCCGGCTATCCTTTGGGCTTTATCTGTCGCATCCGCTGGTAATGCGCCTGTGGATAGAATGGACGACGCGCCAGCCAAAGGTGGTGTACCTACGGTTCTGGCAGCTTTGGCTACTGGCGTTCGCCGGCGGGCTGCTGATCGCATCCGTGCTGGCCGTTTTGCCGCACGGCAGTCTGCTAGGCGGCGCGCCGCGTAAAAATACGAAACAAACGGAGGGCCAGAATGGCGAAAAAACCTGAGATAAAACAATATAAAGAGCATCCCTCGGTGGACCAGCGCATCACGGACACGCTGCGCGAAAACTACATGCCGTATGCGATGAGCGTTATCGTCTCGCGCGCAATACCGGAAATCGACGGCTTCAAGCCCTCGCACCGCAAGCTGCTGTACACCATGTACAAGATGGGGCTGCTGAACGGTAACCGCACCAAGTCGGCCAATATCGTCGGCTCGACCATGAAGCTCAACCCGCACGGCGACGCGGCGATCTACGAAACCATGGTGCGTCTGACGCGCGGCAACGAGGCGCTGCTGACCCCGTTCGTGGACAGCAAGGGCAATTTCGGCAAGGTGTATTCGCGCGATATGGCCTACGCCGCGCCGCGTTATACCGAGGCCAAGCTGGACGCATTCTGCGCCGAGCTGTTCCGCGACATTGACACGGACGCGGTCGATTTCATGGATAACTATGACGGTACGATGCAGGAGCCGACGCTGCTGCCGACCACCTTCCCCAATATCCTGGTGTCGGCCAACACGGGCATCGCGGTCGGTATGGCTTCGAATTTCTGCGGCTTTAACCTGGGCGAGGTGTGCCGCACCACGATCGCGTATATCAAGGACTCCGCGCACGACCTGCTTTCCACCCTGCCCGCGCCCGACTTTTCAACCGGCGGCGAGCTGATCTACGATGAAGCCGAGATGCGCGCGATCTATGAGACCGGCCGCGGCTCGTTCAAGGTGCGCGCCAGGTGGACGTATAACAAAAAGGAAAACCTGATCGAGATCACCGAGATCCCCTATACGACGACCATCGAGGCGATCATCGATAAGATTGCCGAGCTGGTCAAATCCGGCAAGGTGCGCGAGATCGCGGACGTGCGCGATGAGACCGACCTTTCCGGCTTAAAGATCGCCATTGACCTCAAGCGCGGCACCGATCCGGACAAGCTGATGGCGCGGCTGATGAAAATGACCCCGCTGATGGACAGCTTTTCCTGCAACTTCAACGTGCTGATCGGCGGCATGCCGCGCGTGCTGGGTGTGCGCGAACTGCTGGACGAGTGGACGGCCTGGCGCACCGAATGCGTGCGCCGCCGCGTGTTCTTCGACCTGAATAAGAAAAAGGACAAGCTGCACCTGCTGCACGGCCTGCAGAAGATCCTGCTCGATATCGACAAGGCGATCCAGATCATCCGCGAGACCGAGGAGGACGCCGAGGTCATTCCCAATCTGATGATCGGCTTTGGCATCGACCAGATCCAGGCCGAGTTCATCGCGGATATCCGCCTGCGCAACATCAACAAGGAATATATCCTCAAACGCACGCAGGAGACCGAGGCGCTCGAAAAAGAAATCGCCAGACTTGAGGAGATCGTAGGCTCCAAGGCCAAGATTCGGAATATTATCGTCAAGGAACTGGAGCAGGTCATCAAGAAATATCCCTCCGAGCGGAAGACCAGCCTTGTGACCGCAGGGGCGGTGCAGGAGTTCGATGCGGAGGACCATATCGAGGACTACCCCGTGCTGCTGTTCCTGACGCGCGAAGGGTATTTCAAGAAGATCACGCCGCAGTCCTGGCGCATGTCGCAGGAGCATAAGCTCAAGGAGGGCGACGAGGTGGCCTGGCAGGCCGAGGCGACCAACAAGGCGGAGATTATCTTCTTCACCAATTTGCAGCAGGCGTATAAGGCGCGGCTGTATGACTTTGACGACTGCAAGGCCTCCGTGCTGGGCGACTATCTGGCCGCCAAGCTGGGCATGGAGGAGGGCGAAGCGCCGGTGTACGCCCTGTTGCCGGGCGACTACAAGGGCAGCATGGCCGTCGTGTTCCAGAACGGCAAGGCCGCGCGTTTCTCGCTCGAGTCGTTCGAAACCAAGACCAACCGCCGCCGCCTGACAGGCGCGTATTCGGGCAAGTCGCCCGCGGTGGCGTTCTTCCATCCGATCGACGAGGAAACCGAAATCACCATGTTTTCCACCGCGAACCGCGCGCTGACGTTCCGCGCGGGCATGCTGGACATCAAGACCAGCCGCTCGACGCAGGGCGTGCAGGCGATGGTGCTGCGCGGCAAGCACACCATCACGCGCGCCTGCCGCATGGAGGAGGCGGGCCTGACCGACAACGGCCGCTACCGCTGCCGCAGCATCCCGTCCATCGGCGCGCTGCTGACCGACGAGGACCTGCCGGAGCAACAGCTCAAGCTGTAAGACTTTATCGTCCGTGGAACCGGACAGAGGGAGAGCTATGAATATTTTAGACGTGATGACCGCGAACGAAGGCTACTGCGCGCGGCATACCGATACGCCGCTTGCGCTGCAGGACCGCGCCAAGCTGCTTTGCTGGCAGTACAACCAGACGCGGCCGGACGAGGGGGAGCGCCGTGCGGCGCTGCTGCGCGAGCTGTTCGGGGACTGCCATCCGCTGACGTTTATCGAACCGTCGTTCCGCTGCGATTATGGCTTTAATATCCATACCCACGGTTTGACCGTCATCAACTATAACTGTGTTATTTTAGACACCTCGCCCGTACACATCGGCGAAAATGCGTTTATTGCGCCCGGGGTCTGCATCGCCTGCGCGGGGCATGCGGTGGACGCGGCGCAGCGCGCGGCTGGTATCGGCACCTCGCGCCCCATCACGATCGGGCCGGACGTGTGGATCGGCGCGAACGCCACGATCTGCGGCGGTGTGACGATTGGCGCGGGCAGCGTGATCGGCGCGGGCAGCGTGGTGACGCGCGACGTACCGGCGGGCGTGGTTGCGGCGGGCAGTCCATGCCGTGTGCTGCGGCCGGTCACCGAGGCGGATCGGGTGGAACCGCTTCAACTGTGAGCGGCGCTTGCGTTTTGCTTTCGCACTGTGCTATAATAAACTTCATAAGAAAGGGGAGGTTTCCTGATGATCAATCAGAGCATGGCCGCGCTGGGCAACAACCGTTCGACCATCCGCGAGCTTTTTGAATATGGAAACAGCCGCGCCGCGGTCGTGGGGCGGGAAAACGTATTTGATTTTTCAATCGGCAACCCGAATGTACCTGCGCCCGACGCGGTGCGCCGGGCGATCCTGGAGGAGACGGCGGGGGATCCGGTCGCCTTGCATGGGTATACCTCCGCGCAGGGCGCGGCGGATGTGCGCAGGACGCTGGCCGACGACCTGAACCGCCGGTTTGGCACCGACTATACGGGCGACTGCCTGTATCTGACCGCGGGGGCGGCGGCGGCGCTGTCGTGCGCGTTCCAGGCGATTGCCTGCCCGGGGGATGAGTTTATCGTGATGGCGCCGTATTTTCCGGAATATAAAATGTTTATTGAAAGCGGCGCGGGGGCGAAATGTGTGGTCGTCCCGCCGTCTGTTCAGGATTTCCAGATCGATTTTGACGCGCTTGCGCAGGCGCTGCATGCGCGCACCAAAGCGGTCGTAATCAACTCGCCCAATAATCCGTCAGGCGCGGTGTATTCCGAGCAGACCATTCGGCGGCTGGCCGGCCTGCTGGCGGAAAAGGAGGAGCAATACGGACATCCGATCTATTTGGTGTCGGACGAGCCCTATCGGGAGATTATTTATGATGGGATCGAAGCGCCGTTCGTCCCGCGGTACTATGAGAATACGATCGTCTGCTATTCCTACTCCAAGTCGCTTTCCCTGCCGGGCGAGCGCATCGGCTATGTGCTGGTTCCGCCGCAGGCGGCGGACAGCGTCGACCTGTATGCGGCTGTATGCGGCGCGGGACGCGCACTGGGCTATGTGTGCGCGCCCAGTCTGTTCCAGCGTGTAGCGGCGCGCTGTGCGGGCCAGACAAGCGATATTACGGTCTACCAAACCAACCGCGATCTGCTTTATAACGGCCTTACGGAAATGGGCTACCGCTGTGTCAAGCCGCAGGGGGCGTTTTACCTGTTCCCGCAGACCCTGGAGCCGGATGACCGTGCGTTCTGCGAGCGGGCGAAGAAATATGACCTGCTGGTTGTGCCGGGGACGGATTTCGGCGCGCCGGGGCATATGCGTATCTCTTACTGCGTGCAGACCGAGACGATCCGCCGCGCGCTTCCGCTGTTCAAAAAACTGGCGGAAGAGTATGGATGCAAATGAGTTATGTAAATTCTACAATATAAAATTACTTGTATTGTGTAAAATGCGAATATTATTTGTATAATTAGCACAAAAATATGTTTTATATATTGTATATTATTCATAAAAACTGACGCTTGTTTTTTGCCGCCACTCCCTGTATGATAATAGCGGAGGCCGGAAGAGGGCCGCCGATATTGACAGGAGAGGAGTGACCCGCAGGATGAAATGCTTTTTTAATAATCTGGTAGCAGTCCGCACGATGGAACTGGATACCAACCGGATGAAGCCGGCTGCCCGTCAGGCGCGCCGCACTGCCAAGTAATCGCAATGAAAAATGGCAGTGAGACTGCCGGGGAGCTTGGAAATGAAAAGGAAAGACAGCAGGTAAAAGGCCTTCCGCATGGTTGACGGAAGGCCTTTTTTGTGCCGCTATCCGGAGCGTTTGCCGGCAGGAAGAAACTCCGTGCGGAGACGGAAAAATTCCGTGCGTTCGCCGCGCGTCGCCGGCCGGATTTGCTTTTTGCCGCAGTCAGGGCAGGCGGTTTCCCGCTGACTGCCGCAGAACAGATAGTGGCAGCACTTGGTTTGACAGGCATAAATCATAGCGCTCACCTCTCCTTGTGTATAGGATAGCAGTAAGACTGTCCCATAAAACTCCCTTGCTTGCGGGAACTTGAAAAGAATGCTATACTGTGCTTACGACAATGAGGAGGAAAGACAGAAATGACGGAACAAAAAGGTTCGCTGGTGCGTCAACTATACATGCCTGCAGTATTGTGTACCGCACTCTGGGGCAGCGCGGCGCCGTGCATCAAGGCTGGCTATGGATTGTTCGGCATTCAGACCGGTCAGTCGTTTTCCCAGCTTGTGTTTGCCGGCTGGCGGTTTGCGCTGGCGGGCCTGCTAGTGTTGCTGGTTGCGAAGTGCAAAAAGCACCGGATCATTCCGCGCAGGGAGGAATGGCAGCCGATCCTGTGGATCAGCCTGTTCCAGAGCATGATCCAATACACCTGCTATTATATCGGCCTGTCGATGACGACCGGACTGAAAGGTTCGGTGTTATCCGGCACGCAGACTTTTTTTGCGCTCATTTTTGCGCATCTGTTCCTGCAGAACGATAAGCTGAACCGGCAGAAGTCGATCGGCTGCCTGTGTGGTCTGGCGGGGGTGCTGGTGCTCGGCATGGGAGGCTTGAACGGCTTTAACCTGTCGGGGGACGGGCTGGTGCTGCTGTCCGCGGTTTCGTCGGGCGCGGGCGCGCTGGTGTCCCGCATGTTCACGCCCGGCCGCGACCCCATGCTGCTGACCGGCTGGCAGTTGTTCCTCGGCGGATTGGTGCTGTACGGTATCGGCGCTGCCGGCGGCGGCCGGCTGGGAACGGTCAGCCTGCCGGGCGTTTTGCTGCTAGGATATATGGTGGTGCTGTCCGCAGCTGCGTTTACGATCTGGACCGCCCTGCTGGGCAAATTCCCCATCGGCAAGGTCAGTCTGTTCGGGTTCCTGATTCCGGTGTTCGGCGCGCTGTTTTCGGCGGTTGTGCTGGCGGAGGATGTGTTTACGCTGCGCAATCTCGCGGCGCTGGCGCTGGTCAGCGGCGGCATTGCGATCGCAAACTATGTGCGGACGGATAAAACGGGCGCGGGGCAGGCAGAATAAAGAGAAAAAGGGATTTTCAACATGGTTTTTAGCTCGGCGGTCTTTTTGTTCATCTTTCTGCCCGTTGTATTTTTGCTCGACCGTCTGTTCCGCGGCACAAAAGCGAAAAACGCGCTTTTGCTGGCTGCAAGCCTGATTTTCTATGCGTTCGGACAACTGGGATATCTGCCGCTGCTGTTGTTGTCGGTCGCGCTCAATTACGGCTGCGGCCTGCTCGCTGCGGGAAAACGGCCGCGGTTAGGCGTGTGGCTCGCGGTCGTCGGCGGGATCGGCATGCTGGCGGTGTTCAAGTACGCGGACTTTTTGATCGGGACCGGTAACCGCCTGCTGGGGCTGTCCCTCCCGTTGACAGGGATTGCGCTGCCAATCGGGATTTCGTTTTTTACCTTCCAGGGGCTTTCCTATGTGATCGATGTGTATCGCGACCGGACGGCCGTCTCCCGATCCTTTGTGAAGGTTCTGCTCTATATTTCGTTTTTTCCGCAGCTGATCGCCGGTCCGATCGTCAAGTATCACGATATTGAAAAAGAGATCGACGAGCGCCGCACAACGCCGGAAGAGACCGCGCTCGGCATCCGGCGTTTTATTTGCGGCCTGGCCAAAAAGCTGCTGGTTGCCAACACCATGGGACGGATGGCGGACGCGGTGTTTGCCCTGCCGGCGGGGGAGATCGGCATGCTTGCCGCCTGGATGGGAGCGCTCTGCTATACGCTGCAGATCTATTTTGACTTTTCCGGCTACAGCGATATGGCGATCGGCATGGGCCGGATGTTCGGGTTTCACTTTCAGGAAAACTTTCAGTATCCGTATGCCGCTACCACAGTTAAGGAATTCTGGCGCCGGTGGCACATCTCGTTGTCCACCTGGTTCCGCGACTATTTGTATATCCCGCTGGGAGGGAATCGGAAAGGGCGGGGACGCACCTGGGCCAACCGTTTCCTCGTTTTTTTCGCGACAGGGTTGTGGCATGGCGCGAGCTGGAATTTCGTATTGTGGGGGCTGTGGCACGGCTGCTTTTCCGTGCTGGAGGACAGCGGCGCGCTGCCGGTCGGCCGGCTGCGCGGCAGGTTCCTCGGGCGAGTGTATACCCTGCTGGTCGTGGTGCTGGGCTTTACTCTGTTTCGTGCGGATACGCTGGGGCAGGCGGGCGCGATGCTCGCGGCCATGTTTACAGGAGCTGGCCTGGGCTGGGCGGGAACCGCAACTGTGTGCTCATTATTGGATCCGGCGTTCCTGTTGACCTTGGTTGTGGCGGTGTTTCTGTCGTTTCCGGCAGCAAAATGTATCAAAATGAAATGGGAAGCGCCGGCCTTTGCCGGGGCGATCGTATTGCTGGTGCTGTGCATGTTTGACCTTTCGGCGGGTACGTTCAACCCGTTCATCTATTTCCGCTTTTGAGGAGGCTGGCATGAAATACCGGATTTTTACAGCGGCGTTCCTGCTGCTCTGTCTGCTCCCGTCGGCCGGCATGCTGTTTTTGCCGCCAACCCAGGCGGCGGGGAATGAAAGGCTGGCGCCGGCGCCGCACCTGAAACGGGAGGATGGGAGCTGGAACGCGGAGTTCCTGAGCGACGTGACCGATTATGTGGCCGATCACTTTGCCTTGCGTCAGGAACTGGTGACCGCGAACGCGTTGCTGCGTACCGAACTGTTGGCCAGCTCTCCGGCGGAGGATGTCATTTATGGCAGCGACGGCTGGCTGTATTATGCACAGACGCTGGACGATTACCAGAACCATGCGACGCTGAGCGTGCAGGAGCTTGAACAGATCGCGCGGACCATTGCGGAGATGCAGGCGTTTTGTCAGGCGCGCGGCGCGCGGTTTTTGTTTACCATTGCGCCCAATAAGAATTCACTGTATCCCGCGCATATGCCTTCGCGCTATTTGGTGAGCGATTCCCAGGGAAATTATGAGCGGCTCCGGCCGCTGCTGGAAGAATACGGCGTGCAGTACGCCGATTTGTTTGCGTTTTTTGCAGAACAGGAGGAGGTCCTGTATTTGCGGACGGATTCCCACTGGAGCAATCGCGGCGCGGCGCTTGCGCATGATTTTTTGATGCAGTCGCTCGGCCTGCCGTATACCTGCTTTGGGCAGGCGGCGTACCGCACGGAAAACACTCATCGCGGCGACTTATATGACATGCTGTATCCCAAGGGGACCGTCCTGGAAGAGCAGCAGCAGTATCAAACGACGTTTTCCTATGTCAATGAGCCGCGCACAGCGGAGGATATTTTGATACAAACGACAAGCGGGAACGCACCAAACGGGCGTCTGCTGCTGTGCCGCGATTCGTTTGGCAACGCGCTGCACCCGTTCCTGGCCGAGGATTTTTCCGAAGCGGTCATCACACGGCAGATGCCGTACCCGTTGACGCAGGTGCAGGCAGGCGACACGGTGATTGTGGAGATTGTGGAGCGCAATTTACCCAACCTGCTCAAATACCCGCCCGATTTAGGGAACAACCAGGCGGCGGATTCCGTCGAATGAAATAAAGAAACCGTAGGAGGACCCTGACATGAAACAGAGAATAACAGCGATGCTTCTGGCGCTCGCCCTGTGCGGCAGCCTGGCAGCCTGTGGCAATGCGGAAGATACCGGCCGCGCGGAACAGCAGGAAGAGAACCAGACAGTGGATACCATGAAGCCGGACACAGATGCCCAGCCGGAGACGGAGCAGCAGGCGGACGAGGACAAGCCCGCTGCAGATGCGCCGCAGACAGAGGAAGCGCCGGAAAAGCAGCCGGCTGCGCCCAGCGGCGGCGCTTCGTCCGGCGGCGGAAGCAATATGTCTAATCCGCCGGCGGCCAGCGGAAGCGCGGGCGGAAGCACGCCGGCCACACCGCCGGCTTCGACCCCGTCTCCTGCGCCGCAGCCTAAGCCGGAGCCGGAGCCGGCGCCCGAGCCCTCCAAACCGACTGCCGCGCAGGCGTCGGGCTATGTAGGCTCGTCTGCTTCCGCATTGGAAAGCGCCCTCGGCTCGCCCAGCGCCAAGACCTATTCGCCGAGCTGCATGGGCGAGGGGGAAGACGGTATTTGGACCTATGACGGGTTCACGGTCTATACCTACCGCGAAAACGGTTCGGAAACCGTCGAGGCGGTACAGTAAAACAGTAAGCCCCGTTCCGTGGTATCCCACGGAACGGGGCTTTTGTAAAATGGTTGACAACGGTGGAGCGTGTGGATTATAATATAGATACTAAATTACTAATTTACTAAATATTAAGGGGGTACAATATGAAAATACCAACGACGCTGAAGCATAAGCCGGTCGTTACCGTGGAGAATTATGAAAATGTAGATGGCCGCGCGGCCTATCACAGCGATGCAAAGGGGCTGTCCCTTGGGCTGGCGCAGTGGAACGATCGCGGCCGTGTGGATATTTCGGCCAAGGTTTGGCGTTATACCGGGGAAAAATGGTCGCGCCAGTCCGAGGAACTCCCGCTGCACCGCGTACTCGATCTGGCCATCCTGATCTGCCGTACGCGCGGCTATTTTGCGGACGCCTACCGCTTTCCCAAGCTGTATGATGAAGCCGCGCCGCAGATTGATCGGATTGGTGTGCAGGGCGATGCGATGACCGTTTCGGTCTGCACAGAAAACCCCATGATAGACGAGGATATCAGGCTGTTCTCAGAAGCCCTTTCGCGTGATGATGAAATGCTTGCGGAGCGGCTCCATCTTCTGAGCAATCTGCTGCAGGAAATGGGATATGGGCGGCGCAGTCGGGAATAAAAAGAGGGGAATGAAAGCGACGGCTTTCATTCCCCTCTTTCCTGCAGGCTGCGCACCGGACGGCAGGGGTTGCCGACCGCCAGCACACCGGCAGGGATATCTCGATTAACGACGCTGCCCGCGCCGATTACCGTGTTATCGCCGATCGTCACGCCGGGGAGGACGCAGACGTTCCCGCCGATCCAGACGTTGCTGCCGACTCGGATGGGCTTGGCATATTCAAGCTCCGCGTTGCGCTGGGCGACGTCAAAGGGATGCGCCGCGGTATAAAAGCCGCAGTTGGGGGCGACAAAAACATGCTCGCCAAAAACGACGGGCGCGGCGTCCAGGATTACAAGGTTGTGGTTGGCATAGAAGTGTTCCCCCACATGGATATGAAAGCCGTAATCACAGAAAAAGGATGGCTCGATCAGGACGTGCGCGCCGCAGGAGCCGAGCAAACCGCGCAGCAGCGCGTCGCGCTGGTCGGCCGCAGAGGGCGGCAGGGAATTGTACTGGAAGCACTGCTCCTTGGCAGCGTTCCGCGCGGCAAGGAGCGCCGCCTCGCTGGGGTCATACAAAGCGCCGGAAATCATTTTTTCCCGCTCAGTCATATAGGGGTTCCTCCTGTTTTGATAGGCTAATTCTGGTGGCGTACCAGTTCGTAGTCGTCTCCGGAACGGTAATAGGGACAGGCGCGCCCTTCGCGCATGACATGGTAGAATTCATCCTCGTCCAGATACGCTTCGCAGATATATTCCTCCAGTTCATCGTCATACACGTTGTACGCGCAGTCGTCGCAGCGTCCGGTCATAGCAGCTCACCTCTTTTTTCTGTTAACAGGATATCATAAATGGGATAAAAGTTCAAATGGGTGCTTTTTATTTTGGGAGCGATATGCTATGATGGAACAGGAAAACTATTTGGGAGCGTGAATCTCTATGAAGCTGTATACCTATCAAAAAGACAACGACGGCGTTGACCGCATCGGCGTGGGCTGCACCGGCTGGCCGGGGCTGCTTTGGCCGGTCGAAGCGTTCGGCCTGTCGTTTGCGGATATGAACGACCTGATCCGGCGCGCAACACCGGCGCAGCTTTCCCGCATGGCGGATGCGGAACAGGCGACCGAGGGGGCGGCGGTGCGGCTGGACAGCGTGCGGCTGCGCGCGCCGATACCGCATCCGGAGCAGGACGTACTGTGCCTGGGCATCAATTATGCGGACCATGCGGTCGAATCGGCGCGGTTCCATGAGGATGCTTTTCTGGTCAACCGCAAAAAAGCGGTCTATTTCAGCAAGCGCACTTATGAGGCGACCGGCTGCGGCGACCCGATCCCCGCATATGAGGGGCTGGTGGACAGTCTGGACTACGAGGCCGAGCTGGGCGTCATCATCGGCAGGGACTGCAAAAACGTCAGCGAGGCGGAGGCCGCACAGTATATCTTCGGCTATACGGTAGTAAACGACGTATCCGCGCGCAACCTGCAGACCGCGCATAACCAGTGGTATTTCGGCAAGTCGCTGGACGGCTTCACGCCGATGGGGCCGTGCATCCTGACCGCGGACGAGGTGGCGTTCCCGCCCGCGCTGGCAATCTCCTCGACCGTCAACGGTGAGAAGCGGCAGAGCAGCAATACGGACCATCTGATCCACTCGGTCGCGGAGATCATCGCTGAGCTGACGCGCGGCATCACGCTGCGCGCGGGTACGATCATTGCCACCGGCACGCCGGCCGGCGTTGGCATGGGCTTCACGCCGCCGCAGTTTTTGAAGAAAGGCGACGTCGTCACCTGTGAGATCGAGGGCATCGGCGCGCTCACCAATACGGTGGAATAAAAACGGACATACACAAAGGGACCTTCCCAGGCGGGAAGGTCCCTTTTGCTTTGCGCCAAACGCCGGAAACCGCGGGGGGAATTTTGTGGAAAGCGGACAGGCAATAGAAAAAGCAGAGGCTTTTTAGCGGTTATGGCAAAGGAGAAACTGCTAAAACAGCAAAATATTTTGCTAAGCCGAAACGGATAAGAACAAATTGATAGAAATACCGACAATACGCTGTGGTGAAAAAGCAGGGGTTACGGTTCAATATAGACAGAACAAAAAAGGAGGCGGATGCGAATGCATCGAATAGCGACCTTTGTCGAAAAGCTGCCGGCGCACCCCAACGCGGAATATTATAAGGTCTACCCGCGTTCCGTGCGGCAGTACCCGGGCGGTACGGCGTTCATGGCGGCGGACGAGCAGGGCTGTGACAAGCTGTATTCCTGCGGGTACTCCATTCCGGATTCGCCCATTGAAGCGGTTATACCGGAGGAGCGGACCTTTTTGGAAAAATTTATCCAACGCTACGGCACAATGCCGGTGGCGGAAGCGGCCTACCGCGGCTACGACGCGATGATGCTGTTAGCGGAGGCGATGCGGCGCGCGGACACGCTGGAAAGCGAGGATATTCGGGACGCGCTGGTCAGTATAAAGGGGTATAAGGGAATTGGAGGGATTTTTGACTTCACAGATGGTTCGGGAGATGGTATCCGAACCGCGCGTCTGTTCCGTATAGTCAACGGAAAACCAGCCCTCTTCACGATACAGAAATAAATGCCTGTCAATCGCAAGGAATAAAAAACGCCCGCCGTAAATACGGCGGGCGAAGAGAAATCCGCGGCTACAGGCTGGGATCGATGATGAATTTGCCCAGGCTGCGCTCCTGCGGGCTGCCAAGGATGCCGGAAAGCCGGTCCAGTCCGCAGACGGCATGCACCATGCTGGTCACATCCAGACGGCCGGAATCGATCAGGTCAAGCGCGCGGCGCTGCGTATAGGGGTTAATATAGGACGCTTTGAGGACGATTTCCTTTTGGAAAACGGTAAAAGGCTTGACCGCAATCGTTTCGTCCGGCCTGGTCAGGCCGAACATCATTACGACCGCCTTGGGGCCGGCCAGTTCAATGGCCTGCTCGATGGTGGCCGGCCGGCCGACGCATTCGATAACCGTGGTCAGACGGGGCATGCCGTGCGCGGCGAGCGCTGCCGGCACGTCCTCGTGCAGCGGATCGATGCAGACATCCGCGCCGAGCGCTTTGCCGACCGCGCGTTTGCCCTCGACCGGCTCCAGCAGCGCGATACGCGACGCGCCCGCAAGCCTTGCCAGCTGCACCATAATCAGGCCGATCATCCCGCCGCCGATCACGGCGACATGGCTGCCGGGCCGGATCTCGCACATATCCATGCCGTGCAGGCAGCAGGCGACCGGTTCGGTCATTGCGCCCTGTTGGAACGAAGTGCCGTCTCCGAGCGGGTAAACCTGCTTTTCGTTGACCGCGCAGTATTCCGCGAAAGCGCCGTCCACGGTGGTGCCGTAGCCGGTCATGTGCGTACAGTAATGCGCCATGCCGTCGCGGCAGAATTCGCATGCCCCGCAGTAGTAATTGGGATCAACGCACACGCGGTCCCCCTTGCGGTAGCGCGTGACCGCGCTGCCGGTATCCGCGATAACGCCGGAGAATTCGTGACCCAGAATCGTGGGGGGATGGGTTTCGGCCGCGCCCTTGTCCCCTTCGAAAATATGCACATCCGTACCGCAGACGCCGCACGCCTTGACCTGGATCAGCACATCGTGCGCGCCGACGGCGGGGATGGGACGGTCCTCTATCCGGATATCATGCCTGCCGTAAAAAACTGCGCTTTTCATAACAGCTTCCTCCTCTGCAATCCGATTGTTTGGATGGTTCTATCCTTATGATACCAGCCCGCGCGGCGCAATACAATATGCAGCGCGCGGGTTTTCTGTTTTCCTGCTGGGAAACGCACGGTTCAATGCGCGGGACGCGGGCAGCCCCGTCCGCCGGCGGACACGAAAAGCGGGCGGCAGTCAAAAAAATACCGCGCGGATCAGCCGGTTCGGCCGACCCGCGCGGTGCCGGTTTGAGGGCAGCTTGTGGTTACAGGGCCAATCCCTCCACCCAGGCTTTCAGCTCGGACGCGGACAGCCGGCCGTTGAGCAGGCGCCCGTTGACGATTTTGGTATCAGCGGCCACGCTGCTTCGTAGGCTGTCCGCGGTCCGGCCAAGGCCGCTGCCGCCCGAGGTGGCAAACAGGACGATGGTCTTGCCCGAAAAATCGTAGCTTTCCAAAAAGCTGTTGATAATGGTGGGCGCGATATACCACCAGATAGGGAAGCCGACAAAAATAACGTCATACGCTTCGATGGGTGCGTCCGTGTCGGCAAGCGCCGGACGGAAGGCGCTGTCCTGCATTTCGACAGAGCTGCGGGAGCGCTTATTGGTCCAGTCCAGATCGGCGCGCGTATAAGGCACGGCGGGTTTGATCTCGTAAAGGTCCGCGCCAATCGCTCCGGCCAGCGACTCCGCGGCTTTCGCGGTCACGCCGCTGGCGGAAAAATAAGATACCAATGCTTTTTTCATGGTCAAGTCCTCCTCATTCAGTCAGTGATTTTCCAAGCGCATAGGCCAGCTTGGGGAAACGGCTGCTTTGGGTCATGGATACGGTGCCGCAGCCAGTACCCAGGAGCATGCCCTGGTCGTTGAAATGTAAATACCGGCACAAGGTTTGGTAATGGCCGGCAAGGTCCTGCATCGTCCAGTCGTTGCTGTCCCAGGCCGCCGCGATCAGTGCGGTTTTCAGATGTTTGGCCGCCAGCTCGCCGTTGAAGCTGTAAAAGCGGTCGATTGCTGTTTTAAGCTGGGCGGACATGCCGAAATAATAGAGCGGCGTGACAAATACCACCATATCGGAAGCAAGGATTCGGCGCTGCAGTTCCTCCATGCCGTCCTTCTGCACACAGGGGCCGGACATACCGCAGGCGTCGCAGCCCAGGCAGGGGCGAAGGTTCGCGCGCGCCACGTCAAAAACCTGTGTCTGGTGTCCGGCCTCTGTGGCGCCGCGTATGAATTCCGCGGCCAACAAATTGGAGGAGCCGTGCTTGTGAGGGCTGCTCTCCATCACTAAAATCTTCATGTTTCACACCTCCTCAGAGCAACAGGATAATTGTTGCAAGGGCGGCTTTGGCACCCTTACGACACTTTTATTATACCGCACCGCTGCAGAAATAGCGAATGCTTGTTTTCTATCGCCAGAAATACATTTGGAGCATGATCGCGCTTGCGGCCGCCTTGCGGCTGATCCTGCCCACGCAGGAATTGATGCAGCAAGCGATGCTCCACTGGTTCGGGCCGTATGCGGAACAGATACAGGTTGTGGCGAGTGGGAACCTGCCGTATAATCAGGCGCAGCTGGCCCGCAAAGGGCTTGGGCTTTACCTTGCGATCGAGCTGGACTGCGCTTACGAAGGGCTGCGAATGCTTTCGCTATCGCTGCCGCTGGAATCCAGCACGGTTCTGGCGTGGGAAAAAACGAAATCCTTTTCAGCGGCTACGGCGGCATTCCTTGGGTTTGCACAAAAATACATAAAACGCATATCTGACCATCCATTATAAGTATTAGACAGGGGCCGGCTTTGGCCTTACAATGTAGATGTCCGTTCAGGGCATCTACATTTTTTTATTTTGAGGGATGGGAAATGACAATCCTGGAAGCGAGCGAACGATATCAGATCCCCCTGGAAATCCTGCGGGAATATGAGCGGTGGGGCTGTGCGGGGCGGTCAAGCAGGTGATGGGCGAGTGGCAGTATGACGATCAGGACCTGGAACGGCTGAGCCTGATCCTGACCCTGCACGACATCGGCTTTACCTCAGAGGAGGTGGAGACGTACATGCGCCTGCTGCTGGAGCAAAGCGGAACGGGAAAGGCGCGGCTGCGGATGCTGGAGCAGAAGCGAAAGGCCGCGCTGGACGAGATTCATTTTCGGGAAAAGCAGGTGGCGCGCGTGGATGGCTTGCGGTACCGGCGTTTACAGGAGCAACAATCGACAGAGGAGGCAGAACGATGATTTTGAAAGAAACCTATACACTGGCCAACGGTGTGGCAATCCCCAAGCTGGGGCTGGGGACCTGGTTCATCCCCGACGAACAGGCAGCGGAAGCGGTAAAAGTGGCGACCGCCCTGGGTTACCGCCATATCGATACCGCGCAGGCTTACGGCAACGAGGCGGGCGTGGGCGAGGGCGTGTGCGCCTGCGGCCTGCCGCGGGAGCAGGTGTTCGTCACCAGCAAGGTGGCGGCCGAGGCGAAGGATTACGACAGCGCGGCGCGGTCGATCGATGAATCGCTTGCCAAAATGGGGCTGGACTATATCGATATGATGATTATTCACAGCCCGCAGCCTTGGGCGGATTTCCGCGGCGGGGACTATGCGGAGGGCAATCGGGCGGCCTGGTGCGCACTGGAGGATGCGTATGCGGCCGGCAAGGTAAGGGCGATCGGCGTATCCAATTTCCTGCCGGGCGATCTGGAAAATATCCTGTCGTCCTGCCGGATAAAGCCCATGGTCAACCAGATTTTGCTCCACATCAGCAACACCGATCGGGCGCTGCTGGACTACTGCAAAAACCGGGGGATATTGGTGGAAGCCTATTCGCCGATCGCCCACGGCGAGGCGCTCAAGAATGAACAGATTACCGCCATGGCGGCAAAGTACGGCGTATCCCCGGCGGCGCTGTGCATCCGCTATGTGCTTGAGCTGGGTACGGTCGCCCTGCCTAAGACAGCGGACCCCGCCCATATGAAAGAGAACGCGGCGGTGGATTTCCCGATCGACCCAGCGGATATGGAAACGCTGATGCGGCTCACCCCCATTGAGAGCTATGGGGAGTTCAGCTGCTTCCCCGTGTTCAGCGGTAAGTAAAAACAGGAGGGATATCATTATGAAAACCTTGGATCAGAATGCATTTGCAAAGCAGAATATGTTTGGCTTGGGCGCGGAGAATACCGCCTATGCCCAGTATTTTATCGGGCAGTCCTATCTTAACCCGCTGACACGGCCGGAAGACGGGATGTTCCTGGGCAACGTCACCTTTGAGCCGGGCTGCCGGAATAACTGGCACATCCACCACGCGCAAAAGGGCGGCGGTCAGATCCTGCTCTGCACGGCGGGCGAGGGCTGGTATCAGGAAGCGGGCAAGGCGGCGGTCAGCCTGACGCCCGGGACCGTAATTGTCATCCCGCCGGAGGTCAAGCACTGGCACGGGGCGAAAAGGGATGCGTGGTTCAGCCATATTGCGATCGAAGTACCCGGCGAGGGCTGCAGCAACGAATGGTGCGAGCCGGTGACGGACGAAGAATACGCCGGCCTGTAAAATGTTTGTTTGCGGCCCGCGGCGCCGGACCGGACGAAGCGAAAAGGAGAGCGATCGACGATGTCTCGAATAGAAAAAGCGGAACAAACGATAGCCAAACTGTATGGGGATACGGCCTGCGCGCTGCGGCAGACCGATCCGGAATTTGCCGCGATCAAGGAGCGGCTGATCTACGGCGAGATCTATGCCGAAGAACGGCTGGACGCCGGACTGCGCGAGCTGCTCATTCTGGTGGTGGCGGTCACAAACCAGACGATGCACGAGGTCAGGCGCCATGTCAAGGCGGCGCTTCGGTGCGGCGTACCCCCGCAGCAGATACGGGAGGCGGTCTACCAGTGCGCGCCATACATCGGCCTGGGGAAAACCGAAGCGGCGGTAGAGGCGGCCAGCGAAACGCTGGCTGACAGCGGCGTTTCACTGCCGCTGCCCAGCGGCTGCACGGTGGAGGAGGAAGGGCGGCTGGCGGCCGGCATCGCCGCGCAAAAAGCTATTTTCGGCGGCACCATCGACGCGATGCGCGCGGCCGCGCCGGACAACCAGAAAAATATACAGGATTATCTTTCCGCCTACTGCTTTGGCGACTTTTATACCCGCGAGGGGCTGGGGCTGCAGGAACGGGAGCTTTTGACCTTCGCCATCCTCTGCGCCCAGGGCGGGTGTGAGCCGCAGGTCAAAGCGCATGTGGGCGGCAACAACGCCGTGGGAAACGGCAAGGAAATCCTGCTGGGCGCATTGACGGTGTGCCTGCCGTATATCGGCTTCCCGCGCACGCTCAACGCGCTGGCCTGCGTCAATGCGGTTTTGCCGGAGGAGAAATAAGGAACCATAAGATAAGGACAGCCCTGCCCGTGGATATATACACAGGCAGGGCTGTTCGCCTGCTTTGAAGGCGCAGCCCCTATCCGGCTAAAGAATAGGTGATCTCCACATTGCCCTCGCCCAAGTCCGCTTCCAGGGCGGAGAGGTCCCCTTCCAGCCGGCCCAAACGGGTAAAGGTCCAGGAGTTGGTGGAGTAGTAAAGCACGATGTTATTGCCCTGATACAGGATGAGATCTCCGGCCGCCGCGTCGATAGGCTCGTCGTTTTGGGGCAGGCTGGCGGGCAGCTCGCCCACCTTTTCAAACCTGCCGTAGTCATGGGCCTGTATGGTGAGTGAGCCGCCGTTTTCGGCCAGAAGCGCCGCGAAAGCAGCGGCGGAGGTGTTATCCGCCAAGGCCGCGGTATAGGTGTGTCCGTTAAAGGATACCTGAAGCTGGTCAGCGGCTTGCGCGTCCGCTGCATGCAGGTGCAGGTCCTCCGCCCAGCCGGCGATGTCGTCAGGGGAGACTGCGCCGGAAAAACGTTTGCCCTCCAGCCAGACCGCGCCCTCCGTCAGCTCCGGCAGACCCGTGTTGCTGTATGCGCTGCCGCCGGAGGTACAGAAGCCTGCCACGGTTTTGCCGCTCCAGTCGTAGCTTTCCGCGAAGGTTCGCATGATCTTGGGCGGGATGCCCCACCAGATCGGATGCCCCAGCAGCACCACATCGTAGGACGCCCAGTTCTCCACGACGCAGCCGCTGGCAATCGCGGGACGGGCGATTTTGTCCTGCTGCTCGGCATTGGCGCGGCAGTCGCTGTTATAATCCAGGTCAGCGGCCGTATAGGGCTGCGCCGGCAGAATTTCAAAAAGGTCCGCGTTTAAGGATTGGGCAAGGGTTTCCGCAACGTCCCTCGTTGTTCCGGTGGCGGAGAAATAGGCGACCAGAACCCGACCGCCCGTTTCGGCGCCGGTGTTTCCCTCCGGCGTGTTCTGCACGCCGGAACTCTGATCGCTGCCGGATACCGCCGAAGAACCCGCGCCGTTTTCCGGAAGCGGCGCTCCGTCTGAATTGGTGGGGCTGCCGCAGGCCGCGCAGGAAGCGGCCAGAACAAGCGACAGAAAAAAGCTGAAAATACGTTCCATGAGCATATCCTCCTGTTGACAAGGGTGTGTCGTTTCCGTCTTTGTGTGCGCCGCGCGTGCAAGGCCGGCGCAGCGGTTACAGGCTGGTCAGCACCGGATTGCGCAGGTAGTCGTATACCCGACGCACTTCGCTGGGGCGGTGGGGGTCCAGCATGGAGGGCTGGCCGCGGTCGAGCGCGGCGATTTGGACGAGGTCGTCCATGTCCAGCATGAAATCCCACACGTCCAGATTTTCCTCCAGCCGCTCTCGGTGGACGCTTTTGGGGATGACGGCCACGCCCCGTTGGATATCCCAGCGCAGGATGACCTGCGCCACGCTTTTGCCGTGCTTGTGGGCGATTGACGTCAGCACAGGATCGGTGAACATGCCGTGCATGCCCTCGGCAAAGGGCGCCCAGGCCTGGGGCTGCACGCCCAGCTCGGCCATGATGCGCAGCTCCTCCTCCCGCTGGAAGTGGGGATGGCGCTCGATCTGGTTGACCATAGGCTGGATATCCGCATTCCAGCACAGATCCATCAGTCGGGCGGCGTCAAAGTTGCACACGCCGATGGCCCGCACCTTTCCGGTCTGGTACAGCTCCTCCATGGCGCGCCACGCGCCATAGTAATCGCCGAAGGGCATGTGGATGAGGTACAGGTCCAGATAGTCCAGCCCCAGCTTCTGCAGGGACTCGGCAAACGCCGCTTTGGTCTTTTCATAGCCCATCTGGTGAATGTACGCCTTGGTGGTGACGAACAGCTCCTCCCGCGGGACGCCGGCGGCGCGGATCGCCGCGCCTACCGCCTGCTCATTCTGGTATGAACTGGCGGTATCGATGAGCCGGTAGCCCGCGCCGAGCGCGGTCTGAACGGTCCGGCGGCATACCTCCCCGTCGGTGACCTGGAAGACCCCGAAGCCTTCCAGTGGCATGGTCACGCCGTTGGACAGTTTGACGGTCTGCATTATTTTGCTCCTTTCCGGGCTGCCTGCCCGCAGACAGCCTCCGGACCGGCGGCTGGTCCGGAAGCAGTTGTTATACTTACGCACGTTGCCTCATACGGCCGGATAGGGGCCGCAGGCCTGCTTACAGCAGGGCGTCTTTGAAGAATGTCTCGACCTGATCGAACGGGATTTTGGATACATCGTCGTACAGATCCACATGGTTGGCGCCCGCCACGATCGACAGCTCCCCGTTTTCGCCAAGCTGCGCATAGACCAGCTCGCTCAGGCCGCGCGACATGGCGTTTTCACCGGCGAGAAGCAGGACCGGCCGGGGAGAGAGGGTGTCCAGGTGCGCCAGCAGGCTGTAATTGGCAAACGCGCTCTCGCTGGTGGTGGTAAAGTTCGCGCGGGCGCGGGGATGGAAGCCGCGTTCGGTGGCGTAGAAGGAATAAAATTCCGCGTTCATGGGGTCCAGCCCCTCAGGGATGTCCGCGGTGGGTTCCTCCGGATAGGAGGGGATATACTCCGGCTCGCCGTTTGCAAAGTCCGTCCAGCGCTGCGCGCTCAGTCGTTCCAGCAGGGCGGTGCGCTCCTCGGGCGTCAGGCCGGCATAGTTGCCGCTGATATCCACCATGCTGGCGGTGGCCACCGCTTTGATGCGGGTATCTACTTGGGCGGCGGAAAGGGCGAAGCCGCCGGAGCCGCAGATGCCGATGGCGCCGATCTGCTCCCGATCCACATACGGGAGGGAGCCCAGGTAATCCACACCAGCGCTGAAATCCTCGGTAAAGATATCCGGAGAGGATACATGACGGGGTTCACCGCCGCTTTCCCCATTGAAAGAGGGATCGAACGTCAGCACCACAAAGCCGCGCTGGGACAGCTCGTTGGCCCACACGCCGGAACCCTGCTCTTTGACACCGCCGTAAGGCGGGCCGATCACCAGCGCGGGATAGGTCTGGGACTCGTCCAGCGTCTTGGGGGTATAAAGGTCGCCGGAAAGCTCGATACCGTAACGGTTGGCATAGGTGACAGGGGTGCGGACGACGTTTTCGTTCAGGTCAAAGATATAGTGCTCTGTCTCGGCGGTTTCCGATGCCTGCGCCGGTGAGGTATCCGGCGATGCGCTCTGCCCGACGGAGGAGGCTGTGTTTTGTGTGCCGCAGCCGGCAGTGGTCAGCAACAGCGCGGTAGCGGCAAAAAGGCTTGTCAGTTTTTTCATGGCTCGATCTCCTTTTCCTTTAATATTTGTGGAACATGGAGCGGTGCATTAGCCAGCCCGCTTTACACGTTCCGGCCCATTTCACAGGCTTCCGCCAGCTTGGCGTCCAGATGCGCCATCTCGCCGGGCGCGTCGGCACCGCCGCCGCGGACCACGCCGGCCAGGCGGGCCTGCTCGAAGCAGGCGATCCAGCCCTCCAGCCCGTGAACGGGTCCGTCCGAGGCGCTGTCCTCCGCCTCGGCAGAGGCGGTCAGCAGATAGATGTCCCGAAAGGCGTAGTCTGCAGAAAAGAGCGGATTGGCACGGTCCAGCAGGGTCTTCATCTGGCCGGACATCTCGTAGTAGTAGACCGGCGTGGCAAAACAGATCACGTCCGCCCGCCCCATCTTTTCCACGATTGCGTTCGCGTCGTCCCGAATCGAACAGACGGGGGACTGCAGGCAGGCCATGCAGCCGGTACAGAAACGAAGCTCTTTGCCGCGCAGGGAAACGGTTTCCACCTGATGCCCGGCCGCCCGCGCGCCCGCGGCAAACTGCTCCGCCAGCAGGTCGGAATTGCTGTGCAGGCGCAGGCTGGTGGAAATAATCAGTACATTTTTCATCTCGATATCACTCCTTATGGCAATTCTTTGCGCAGGGTATGGATGAGCAGATCCAGCAGGTCGATGCGCCGCTGCGCCTGGTGCAGATCGCCCAGCAGACGGACGCGTTGGCCGGTCAGCAGGTGAAGCTGGCGGCTCCGGCACTCCTTTCCGGCGCAGGCGAGGATTTGCTCCCGCACCTCCGGCGGCACGTTGCAGGTTTTCAGGCAGTCCGCAAGCATCTGGTAGGATAGTTCCATCCGATTCCCTTCTTTCCTGCTACCATCATAATCCAGATACAGAAAAATGACAAACGGTTATTTAGAATGATTTATTATCGTTGACAGGAATGATAAAAAGAGGTAGACTGAAAAAAGGAGGCGGCAAGCATGATTGAGACCAGACTGCTTCGGTACTTTTTGACGATCGCCAGGGAGCAGAATATTACCAAAGCGGCGGAGGCTCTGCATGTCACCCAGTCCACGCTGTCCAAGCAGATGATGGAGCTGGAGGACCGGCTGAGGAAGCAGCTTTTGATTCGGGGAAAGCGCCGCGTCACGCTGACCGAAGAGGGACAGTTCCTGCGCAAGCAGGCGCAGGAGATTATGGAGCTGATGGACAAAACGGAGTCCGCCTTTTTGTCCGGTGACAGCATTGTGGGCGGCGATGTATATCTGGGCTGTGCTGAAACGCAGGCCATGAGCGAGATCGCGGCGGTTTTCCAATCTATCCATGCGGAGTATCCCCGCGTGCAGTTCCACATCTTCAGCGGCGACGCGGAGGCGGTAATGGAGCGGCTGGACAAGGGCTTGCTGGATATCGGCATCCTGCAGGATCCGGCCGTTTATGAACGGTTTGAATATACGCGTCTGCGGCTCAAGGACGTATTCGGGCTGCTGATGCCGCGGGATTGCGCGCTTGCCCAAAAGAAAGCCGTCACACTGGACGATCTGGAAGGCCTGCCGCTGATTTTTTCCCAGCAGACCCATCACGGCCCTTCGCGGACCGAGTGGTTCGGAAGGCGGTATGAGCAGTATCGCATCGTCGCGACGTATAATCTGCTTTACAATGCCACGCATCTGGTGGAGCAGGGAATCGGCTATGCTTTCTGTCTGGATGGGCTGACGGATACCAAGAACCGGAACCTGACGTTCCGCCCGTTCGTCCCGCCGCTGGAGGCAGGGCTTGTAGCGGTTTCCAAAAAGTATCAGCCCTTTTCACCGGCGGCCAAGGTGTTTATGGAACGGCTGAAGGAAGCATTCCTTTGATTGGAAATGGCGCGGCTGCCGGTGAAACGTAAAAACATCCTCAGAACTTGATGTTCTGAGGATGTTTTTTTATGTATTTGCGGCAGGATGCCTATGCGTACATATGGGATGACCGGTTAAGTATTAGCAGGTTCATTCCGATCCTTTTCCGGATGCTTATTGCGCACTTCATCCAGATAATTATAAATCGTTACCCGTGACACATTCAACCGTTCCGCAATTTTATCGACAGCCCCTTTGACCAGAAATACACCCTTCTTATCCATAAAATCAATGATCTCCAGATTGTCTTTTTTCTTGAAGCCGGAAGTATCGTCCGAACCGATAATGTTGTCAATAAGCTTGTCAACAATGGAAGTGACTTCATCAAATTTCACAGAAGAGTCCGGTTCGGTTACCGTTGGATTTTCGTTGACATCGGGCAGGAATTCGGTAAGCATAGCAAAGGCTTGATAAAACATGGTCAGATCGATATTGATGCAGAGCATGCCGATCACAACGTCGTTTTCATCCCGTATTAAGGAAGAGGAAGATTTGATCTTTTTCTTATCAAATTCAAAGATATAATTCGATACACGGTCGTTATCAAACTTGCTGTTGAGCAGCACCTGCTTAATCAGGTGTTCGAAAGACTGCCCAGGGGTGCGTCCGGTTACTTTGTTGTTGGCAACGTATATAACGGAATTTTGCGGATGCGTTAAATCGTGTACGACTACCTCGCAGCAGCTGCCGAATGTTTCCGCCAACATGTCGGCGACGGGGAAAAAATTTTGTAGGATTTTATTCATAAAAGTCATAGCCCTTTTCCTGTATATGATAATTCTATTATACACTGAAAAAAAGTGAAATCAACCAAAGGATTTGTTTATAAGAAATTAAACTGCGCTTTCTCTTTGAAAGAAGGGCTATGCACGGCATAATCAAATAGATTGGCAGCATATGTTTATTTTCAATAAAGATAATATAGAAAATTAATAAATTATAAAGGTGATATTCTGCATAATGACGAAATTTTAACTATAAATTAAAAATTATTGATTAATCATCTTTAATATTTTATAATGAAAGCAACAAAAACTTAATTTTTTATAAACTTTCTGGCTGCGCAGGAAACTGCAATTTCCGAAGGAGGAGGAATGGCGATCATGAAATTTATATGCCGGAACTGCAATCGTGAATATCCGGAGGATGAACTGCGGTGGCGGTGCGATTGCGGGGGCTATCTGATGGCGGACTACTCGGCCCCGATCAGCAAAGAAGATATTAAAGCGGATCGCTTTAATATGTGGCGGTATGATACGGCCTATCCCATTTCGTATGAGGAACTGTCCGTCACGTTTGACGAAGGGCTGACCCCGTTGGTCAAGGTTCCCGATTCCCCCTGCAGGCTTCGGGCTAAAATGGATAATCTGATGCCGACAGGGTCGTTTAAGGACCGGGGAACGGTCATGGTGGTAAATTACCTGCTAAAGCATGGCGTGACGCAGATAACCGAGGATTCCTCGGGCAACGCAGGGGCGTCTGTCGCAGGGTATTGTGCCTTAGGGAAAATAGACTGTGAAATATACATACCCAAAGGCACCTCGTACGGAAAAACCGTCCAGATCCGCTCCTATGGGGCAAAGGTGCATGAGGTGGAGGGAACGCGCGAAGCCGTTGCGGCTGCAGCGCAAAAAAGAAGCCGTTCCTACGCGGGCCACAATTGGCATCCCCTGTTTATCGAGGGGACCAAGTCGCTGGCCTATGAATTATGGGAACAGAATCATTTTGAAGCGCCGGAGAACATAGTTGCTGTTGCCGGTAATGGAAGCACGATCCTGGGCCTTTATTACGGCTTCAAAAACCTGCTCGACAATCGGCAAATTGAAAAAATGCCAAGGTTGTTTGCGGTTCAGGCATTAAACTGTAATCCGATCTACCGCATGTACAAAGGGATTGCCGCCGGCCAGCCGTTTGCAAAAACAGTAGCCGAAGGCATTGCGCTCGCCGCGCCGAACAAAGGGATGCTGGTGGTGAATGCTGTGCGGGATACAGGGGGAGAGGTCCTGTGCGCGGACGAATCGGAAATCGTTGCGGCCTTAAAAGAAACCGCAGCTCAGGGCTTCTTTGTGGAACCGACGTCGGCAACGGCTTACGCCGGAATCAAACAGTTGGCTGCAAGAGGCGTTTTGGGACGGCAGGATGATGTTATCATGATCGTTTCGGGGAACGGACTCAAAGCAAGCGTGGAAATCACAGAATTATATAAAAAAGGAGTGGATTGATATGCAGTTTTTTCAAACGAATGACGCCCTGAAGCCCAACGGACACTACTCGCAGGCTATCGAGCACAATGGAACGGTGTACTGTTCCGGAATCTTACCCTTTGACAGAACGACCGGAGCGTTTGTAAACGGGGATATTGTGACGCAGTGCAAGGTGGTGTTCCAAAACCTTGAAGCGATTTTGCAGGCAAGCGGAACGTCCAAGGAGCGCGTCATCAAAACAACGGTATATATACCGGATATTGGCTTGTGGGGGCAGGTGGATGCCCTTTATAGTGATTTTTTCGGCGGGCATAAGCCTTGCAGAAGTATAGTCCCCACAAACACGCTGCATTACAATTCGAATATTGAAATGGAGGTCGTTGCGGTAAGGTAGATGCGGTTCACAAAAAATGATTAGGAGGGTTTTTAGATGAAGTTTTACAAAAATCTGAGTATGGCAAATAAGATCTTGCTACTCATGGTGGTCGGTCTGGTTTTTGGATTTCTTTTTAAGGGATATTATAGCTACTGGAGTCAGGTCACAACCCCGATCGGAGATATTTTTCTCCGCCTTTTGAAGATGACCATTCTCCCCTTGGTTTTCTTCTCTATCATATCCGGTATTTCCAGTATCGCGGATATGAAGAAGCTGAAGAAAATAGGCGGCCGCTTCCTGGTCTTTTGGGCGATCGCGTCAGTGCTGTCCGCGCTTGCCGGCATCTTCTGGGCGTACATAATCAAGCCGGGCGTTGGGGTTTCCATTGAAGCGCCGGCAGAGGAATACTCGACGGAAGGCGTCAGCATTATTGAAAGCCTGGTAGGCTGGGTGCCGGAAAATGTCTTTGAAGCTTTTGTTAATTTCAATCTGATTCAGGTTATTGTTTTTGCCATGTTCCTCGGCATCGCCATTACGCTGATGCCGGAGGGCAGCGTCAAGAGCGGCCTGTCCAAAGCCTTTGATGCGGGCAATACACTGATGAACCGCGTTATTGAAATTGTTATGGGATTTTCTCCGATCGGCGTCCTGTGCCTGATGGCGAATGTGGCGGGAAGCCTGGGAAGCGAAGTCCTTGGCGCGCTTGGCAAAATGCTGCTCACCCAGTATATAGCATATGCGACTCTGATCGTTATTGTATTCCCTGCGATCCTTCTGCTGATCGCAAGAGTCAACCCAATCAAGCATTTCAAAAATATATTCCCCGTCATGATTATGGCGTTTTCGTCCTGCAGCTCTTCGCTGACGCTGCCGATGACCATGAAGTGTACAAAGGAACGCTGCGGCGTACCGTCGGAAAATGTAGACCTGATCGCGCCGCCGGCAGCCACCATCAATATGCAGGCATGCTGTGCGGAAATGCCGATCTATGCTATTTTTGCCGCGCAGCTATTTGGTCGCGATTATGATGTGGGCGAGCTGATTGTTATCATCATTATGGGATGCGTGATGGCAGCCGGCGCGGCAGGCGTCCCGGGCGGCGGCATTATGATGTCCGCTATCATGATGCAAACCATGGGACTCCCGCTGACGATCGTTCCGTGGGTAGCGGGTATCTACCGCCTGATCGACATGCCGAATACCACGTTGAACGTTACGGGAGATACTGTGGGAATGGTTACGGTATCTGCGCTGCTGGGTGATTTGGATAGAGACACATTCAATGCGGAAAAGCCCAATTTCATTAGCGATAAGAAGTAGAGAAAAGGGGCGCGGTGTGCGTGCAGGCGGCCCGAACAAATGGCAGGGAAATGACAGAAGAAAGGCGAGTGGACTATGAAACGTATTTTGATGCTTACGACCGGCGGCACGATCGCTTCGGAAGCAGGAGAAGACGGCCTGGTACCCAAGACGACCGGACAGCAAATGCTTGAGATCATTCCGGAATTGGCAGACCTCTGTGAAATAGACTGTACGGATCTGATCAATTTGGACAGTACGAACATCCAGCCGGAGGAATGGGCGATCATGGCGCGGGCGGCCTTCGAAGGGATGCAGAAGTACGATGGCATCGTGATTACGCATGGAACGGACACAATGGCCTACAGCGCGGCCGCGCTGGCAACCATGCTGACCAACCCGACCGTACCGGTGGTGCTGACGGGCTCGGTATTTCCCATCGGTGCAGAAAAAACAGATGCCAAGAAAAATATCTACGATGCTTTTCTTGCCGCGATGCATATTCCAGCCGGAATTTATCTTGTGTTTGACGGACGGGTGATCGATGGATTGTATGCCTCCAAGGTCCGCAGTGCCGGTCTGGACGCCTTTGTCAGCGTAAATCGCCCCTATGCCGGTAAAATAGAGGACGGCAAGCTGGTCTTGAGAGATGCGGAACCGCAAGCAACGCAAGGGGAAGCTGCGCTGGATGAACGCTTTGACCCGAAAGTCCTGCTGTTTAAGCTGATTCCAGGCTTTGATCCGGAATTACTGCGGATGGCGGCGACGCTTGGCTACCGTGGGGTTATATTGGAAAGCTTCGGCCCTGGAGGATTGACTTACTATCGAAGAAATTTAATTCCGGCCGTAGAAGAACTTATATCCGCCGGTATTGTGGTTGCAGTCACCACGCAATGCCTGTATGACGGGTGTGACATGAATACCTATGAGGTTGGGGTCAAGGCGTTAAAGGCAGGCGTGATCCCCACTGGCGATCTGACGACGGAAGCGCTTGTCGTCCGCATGATGACAGCCTTGGGACGGTGGCAGGACCAGGAGAAGATCGCGGCGTTTGTACAGGGAGAGCGGGGATATATTGATCGTGAAACACCGCTGACATAAGAGAACGGGCATCGGGCCGTGCATTTTTGCAGGTCCGATGCCCTGTTGCTATAACTGTGCATGATAGATAGTAACGCAATCAGAATAGTGAAAGATATAATTAAAGAACGAATCGCTACCGGCATATACCTTTTCGGAGAGATGATTTAAAAAAAGAAAATTATCGAAGATCTTTCGGTCAGCCGGACACTGTTCAGAGGGGCCTGTGGTTAAAGGACTTTCGCGAACATATAACGACTCCTGTCAGCGGCGGGCGTTGGCAAGTTTTTTGCCGCGAATGGGAGGAGAAAGAGCGGCTGGGAAAGATGCCCAGCCGCTCGTGCTGTCTTATTTGCGTTGTGCTCTCATAAAAGTGCATCAAGATTGCGACGGCCTGCATGCGGATACACGAGGCATGCGGTGCAAAAGCGGCGCCGCGCGCGTCCAACATGATGACACCGCATATAAAGCAAAATTCCTGCAAAAGAGAGATTGGTATGCGACTGCCTGATTGACAATCAGATGTTGCTATATCGTGACATTTAGTGTATAATACATGACATTGCTGAGGGGGAGGTATCGCAAATGGCTGTTAGTTATGATAATCTCTGGAAATTACTGATAGATAAAAAACTCAAGCGGACTGATTTGAAGCAGTTGTGTGGAATCAGCAGTAACGTTCTTGCCAAGCTGGGCAAAAATGAGCCGGTATCTATTGATTCGCTTGAAAAGATTTGCTTATCCTTAAACTGCCAAATTGAAGAAATCATGCAAATAGTGGAGGATAATAAGTGATGGAGCACTTTATTAAGTGTGGAGATACGTTGGATTTAATCAAGTCGATTCCCAAGAATTCAATCGATTTGCTGGTTACATCACCTCCTTATTGGGCAAAGCGTGTTTATAATGGCGAGGGCGAAATCGGTTCTGAAAAAACACCGGAGGCATATGTTGCTCGACTTGCGGATTTTTTTGATGAGTTAAAGCCGTATCTGAAAAATGAAGCAAATGTTTTTATCAATATAGGGGACACGTTCTTTGGTTCTGGAGCAGGAGCATGGAAGAAATACCTTGACGGGGAAGGAAATGTTACGGAAGTACAGAAGGAACGAAAGGAAAAGTTTTTTACAACTAAGCCGCTTCAGCCCAAAATCAAGCAAAACGGAAAACTATATCAAAACAAACAGCTTTTGCTGATACCGTCACGGTTTGCCATTGAAATGCAGGAGCACGGCTGGCTCCTGAGAGATGACATTATTTGGCATAAGCCGAACCGTATACCTGCAAGCGTTACCGATCGATTCAATAATACATATGAGCATGTTTTTCATTTCACGCTAAAGAAGAAATACTTTTTTGATCTTGACGCTGTAAAGGTTTTAGGACAAAACGGCAAAATGAAAAATCCGGGAGATGTATGGTCGATCAATACGCAACCCCTGAGTGGAGATCATACTGCAACTTTTCCAGAGAGCTTGGTTGAACAGGTTGTAAAATGTGGTTCTCCGGCCGGCGGAACGGTTTTTGATCCGTTCCTTGGAACTGGCACAACATGGGTGGTATGTGAACGATTAGGAAGAAAATGTATTGGCTTTGAAATCAACGAAGGATACTTCAATTTTGCGAGCCAAAGATTTAGGGAGGCAAAAGACAAGCGGTAATGGCCGATTATATTGAAATAAATAGCGAACGACTTTGTGGCTGCAAAAAAGGATATCTCTCCTGTGTTGAAGCAAGAGAATGGATGAAAAATCAGATTGGGGTATGGAATTTTAATTATGAACCTCGTGATGTTCGGGATAAAACAGTACACCCTGCTGTGTTTCCGATTAGCCTTGCAACAAGAGTAATAGAACAATTTACCCATAAAGGGGAACTCGTTTTAGATCCTTTCTGCGGTTCGGGAACAACACTTGTTGCAGCACAGGACCTTGAAAGAAACTGTATTGGAATTGACCTGAAGCAAGAATACGTTGATTTGTCAAATAGTCGTGTTGACAATGAAAAAAACGGCAATCCGTGCAAGCAAATTGCTGTCTGCAGAGATGCAAGAACGCTTTCTGAGGTGGTCAGGCCCGGGACAGTCAAGCTATCACTCACATCCCCGCCGTATGCCAATATTTTAAATAGAGAAAGAAAAAACAAGAGCAGACGCGGCGATTTAAGAGAAAATAAACAATATCTCAAGGTGGAGCAGTACAGTCAGGACGAACGAGACTTGGGAACGCTCTCTGCTGAACAGTTTGAAACGGCGATTTGCGAAATTTATTCATCAATGAAGCCTGTCTTTTCGGAAAAGGCCCATGCCCTGATTAATATTACAGACGCGTGGATTGATGGAAAAAGGGTGCCGCTGCATATCAATATCATTAATGCACTTGTAAAGGCGGGGTATGAATTTAGAAATACAATCATCTGGGACAGAAGAAATCTGGTAAATAGGATCGGTATTTTTGGTTGGCCGAGCAGTTACATCACAATGGGAACGACATTTGAATATATTCTTGATTTTACGCTCCCAGCCGAGCCTCAATCAGCACAAAAGTAAAAGCAGACAGTCTCATTTTTGTGGATGAGGCTGTCTGCTTTTTATATAATGATGAATGACGTGTTTTCCTATAGAATGGGTTTGCAAATTGCAGAATTTCAAATTTTGTTCCGTAGATGTGTCCGGTGGGACATTCCCAGTGCGAATACGTTATCTCGAGTCTGACCCGCAGAAATATGGTGCTTTCTCCCTTTGCTCTGACGTTCTTACAGGACTCGCTCAACGCTTTCAAACAAAGCGGAAAGTTTTTTTACTGGTATACGGATATGCGGCCCTCTGTCATGCGGGGCTTTTTTTCCGAACTCGTTTGTTGGTTGATCTATGCACAACTCCATTACTACCGCACCGCTGCTTATAGCGTCGTAAATGTTTTTGGGCGAACTTAAAATGTAGGCTTCAATGAAATGAAATTGTTCGTATTTTGAGTTGGCTGGCCCTTGCGTTTCTGCAAGAACGAATAGTACCTGATTGATTTTTCCTTTCCCGCCTGTTAGATCCCAGGTTGCCAGGTATTCCTCTTCGTGATAGAGACACACTTCGGATACACCCTGCGCGCGCAGAGTAAAACCAAGGCGATTAAACTTATTTCCGTAAATGGTTGTAAAGAGTTTACGCTTCAAAGAGCCGTCTCTGTTTGACGGCTTCTCGTAACTAATGCGGTCAAAGATTTGCCTGGGAGTCATTCCGGAAGTTGATGTTTGGTGAAATAGGGTTAACTTACTGGTTTTTCCCTTTTTCTTGCGCATTCCTTTCAGCTCATATGTGCCTAAATCAGCAAGATGAAGGTTGTTTTCGGCAACACCAAATTCGCGTTCGAGTATTTGCCCCACAATTCCGTCATCAGCCCGAAACATACCTTGGGGAACGGGAATGAATCCTTTGGAATTGATTTCTTTCAGCCGTTCTATCACAGCCCCTTTGGTCCAGATATCAGCCATTGCAGTTCCTCGCTTTCTATGAATCGTTTGTCTTTTTTGTGGCTCTGCGGGCTCTGTTGCAGCCAGTCCCCTGCATGCTTAGGTGAAAATTGGGCATAAGCTAAAAAATCCTTATTTTATCTTCCGATAAAATAAGGATTTATGGTGGACCTGAAGAGATTCGAACTCTCGACCTCTCGGATGCGAACCGAACGCTCTCCCAACTGAGCTACAGGCCCAAATATGAAAAATTTTCTGTTCTTGGGCGCATCTGGCTAACTGCCCTTGACAAGTAATAATTATACATGTAGAATGGGAACATGTCAAGCATTTTTTTAAACGGCTGGCAAAAAAAGCGTGCATCAGCCAGATGCGCCAAAAGGAGAATGTAAAATGAACAACAGCGAAAAAACCATGGAAAAGATCGTTGCCCTGTGTAAGGGCCGCGGCTTCGTATACTCCGGCTCGGAGATCTACGGCGGCCTGGCCAACACCTGGGACTACGGCCCGCTCGGCGTGGAGTTCAAGAACAACGTCAAGGCCGCGTGGCGCAAGAAGTTTGTGCAGGAGAGTCCGTATAACGTCGGCTTGGACGCGGCGATCCTGATGAACCCGACCACCTGGGTTGCTTCCGGCCATGTCGGCGGCTTTTCCGACCCGCTGATGGACTGCAAGGACTGCAAAACCCGTCACCGTGCGGACCAGCTCATTGAGGAGCAGGCCGGCGAGAATCCGGCCGGCTGGACCAACGAGCAGATGAAAGCGTATATTGACGAGCATCAGCTTGCCTGTCCGAACTGCGGCGGCCATAACTTCACCGATATCCGCCAGTTCAACCTGATGTTCAAGACCTATCAGGGCGTAACCGAAAATGCCAAAAATGAGATCTTCCTCCGGCCGGAGACCGCGCAGGGCATCTTTGTCAACTTCCAGAATATCCAGCGCACCACCCGCAAGAAGATCCCCTTCGGTGTGGGGCAGGTGGGCAAGTCCTTCCGCAATGAGATCACGCCCGGCAACTTCACCTTCCGTACCCGCGAGTTTGAGCAGATGGAGCTGGAGTTCTTCTGCAAGCCCGGCACCGACCTCGAATGGTTCAAATACTGGAAGGACTACTGCCATAACTGGCTGCTGTCCCTTGGCATGAAGGACGAGAATCTGCGTCTGCGCGACCATGATCCGGAGGAGCTGTCGCACTACTCCAACGCCACCACGGATATCGAATTCCTGTTCCCGTTCGGCTGGGGCGAACTATGGGGCATCGCGGATCGCACCGACTTCGACCTGACCCAGCACCAGAAAACTTCGGGCGTTTCCATGGAGTATTTCGACCAGGAGGAGAACGAGAAGTATATCCCGTACGTCATCGAGCCGTCGCTCGGCGCGGACCGCGTGGCGCTCGCTTTCCTGTGCGACGCGTACGACGAGGAGGTCGTCGGCCAGGATAAGAACGGTAAGGACGACGTGCGTACCGTGCTGCGCCTGCATCCGGCGCTCGCGCCGTTCAAGGCGGCCGTGCTGCCGTTGTCTAAAAAGCTGTCGGAAAAGGCAATGCCGGTGTGGGAGATGCTGGCAAAGCAGTTCTCGGTCGATTTCGACGACGCCGGCTCGATCGGCAAGCGCTACCGCCGCGAGGACGAGATCGGCACCCCGTACTGCATCACGGTCGATTTCGAGACCGAGCAGGACGGCTGCGTGACCGTGCGCGACCGCGACACCATGGAGCAGGAGCGCATCCGGATTGAGGATGTCGCAGACTACCTTGCCAAGAAGATCGCATTCTGAAAATTCGCTGTTTTCAAAAAACCGCTGCATGTTGCAGCGGTTTTTTCTGTGCGGGGGGGGGGGGGTGATGCGTTTGTCAACGGCGGGATGGAAATGCAAAAAAGAACACCCGATCGGGTGTTCTTTTTTGCTTCAAGAGGCGTGCCGCTCTACAGGCTCCTGGCTGTTTCGGAACAGGAGCGAGATGCACCAGACCGCCGCCAGACCGACCAGGCAATAGACGATACGGCTCATTACGCTGGCGGAGCCGCCGAACAGAAATGCGACGAGGTCAAAGCCGAACAAGCCGATGCTGCCCCAGTTCAGGCCGCCGATGATAGCAAGTGTCAGCGCGATTTTATCGATCATTGAAAAATCTCCCCTCTTGGTTTTGCAATAGTATGGCCGAAAAGGGGAGAAATATACGGAACGGAAAATAGTTGTTTTATCAAAGCCGGCTGCGGCGCCGCCTTGCGGGACGCCGCTTAAAGCTGTGAGAAAACCTCGCCGATCGGCGCGTGTATGACCAGGTCCGCGCGGCGGTCGGCAGGGGTAGAGGTTTTGTTGACCAGTACCAGCTTGCTGCCGCGGTAATAATCGATCAGGCTCGCGGCCGGATAAACGGCCAGCGAGGTGCCGCCGATAATCAGGATATCCGCGTTTGCAATGTATTCGACGCTTTTGTTGATCGTAACGCTGTCCAGGCTTTCCTCGTAGAGGACGACGTCCGGTTTGATGGTGCCGCCGCAGGTGCATTTGGGTACGCCCTTGCCCGCGGCGATGTCACGCACGTCGTACGGCTTGCGGCAGCGCATGCAGTAGTTGCGCAGCACCGAGCCGTGCAGCTCAAGCACTTCTTGGGAGCCGGCCTTCTGGTGCAGCCCGTCGATATTCTGCGTGACGACCGCGCGGCACTTGCCCATGCGCTCCCACTCGGCCAGCTTTCGGTGCGCGGCGTTGGGCTGCGCGTCCAGCGCAAGCATTTTTGCGCGGTAGAAGCGGAAAAATTCCTCCGGCTCAGCCAGGAAGAACGTATGGCTCAAAATGGTTTCAGGCGGGTATTTGTACTGCTGGTTATACAGCCCGTCCACCGAGCGGAAGTCAGGGATGCCGCTTTCCGTGGATACGCCTGCGCCGCCGAAGAAAACGATATTGTCGCTCGCATCGACCCATTCTTTTAACTTTGCGATCTGTGCGTCCATTCCGGCGCGCCTCCTTTTATTCCGTAAACGTGACCGTACCCTCCTTGCGGGGCTTGGCGGGGGTCTCCTTTGCAATGTAGCCGACCGCGGCGGAGCAAATGACGATATGGTCCTCCGGCACGCCGTATTCGGTCAGCAGCGCGCGCACCGAGGGGATGTCGCAGGTCTCGCGCAGCTGGTTGATCCAGCAGGAGCCAAGCCCCAGCTCGGTGGCCATGAGCAGCAGGTTCTCCATCGCGGCGGCGCCGTCGACGAAAGCGTGGTGCTCGCCGCGCTGATAGGAGATGATGATGTTGACCGGCGCGCCGTAAAAGTTGTATTCCGGACCGCGGTTGTCTACCTCAGCGACTGCGCGGGCGAGCTTGTAGGATTTTTCCGCGCTGTAAACGACCGTAAAATGCCACAGGTATTTGCCTACGCCGGAGGGCGCCCACTCGGCGGCCTCGACAAGCTGCATGATCTGTTCTCTGGGCGGGAGCTCGGCCTGGAACGCGCGCGTGGAGCGGCGGCTCTGGATGACTTGCATCAGGTTGGACATAGGGAAAGACCTCCTTAAACGATAAGAATAAATATAGTATAGCGCTCCGCGCGGCCGGTTTCAATACAAGATGAACAAAAATGCGGGAAAGGTTGTAAAAAAAACTGTGAAAAGCCGCGTTTATATGGTATACTGATACAGATTTGAAAAAATGGATGGAGGAGACGAACGCGATATGATCACGATTACCGACCTGAGCCTGAACTTCAGCGGCGAGCCGCTGTTCAAAGATGTAAACCTGAAATTCACCGAGGGCAACTGCTATGGCGTTATCGGCGCCAATGGCGCGGGCAAATCCACGTTCCTGCGCATCCTGTCCGGCGATCTCGACCCCTCGACCGGCACGGTGTCCATCGCGGCCAAGACCCGCATGAGCGTGCTCAAGCAGGACCACTTTGCCTTTAATGAGGAAAGCGTGCTGAATACCGTACTTGGCGGCAACCCGCGCCTGCTGGAAGTGATGCGCGAAAAGGACGCGCTTTATACCAAGGAGGACTTCACCGAGGAGGACGGCAACAAGGCCGCCGAGCTTGAGGCCGAGTTTGCCGAGATGGGCGGCTGGGACGCGGAGACCGAGGCAGGGCAGCTTCTCAACGGCCTGGGGCTGGACGCGGACGCGATTCTGTATACCGAAATGCAGTACCTCGGGGACGTGGAAAAGGTCAAGGTGCTGCTTGCCCGCGCGCTGTTCGGCAAGCCGGACATCCTGCTGCTGGACGAGCCGACCAACCACTTGGATATCCAGGCGGTGCGCTGGCTGGAGGACTTCCTCGCGGACTTTGAAGGCACTGTGCTGGTGGTGTCGCACGACCGCCATTTCCTCAATAACGTGTGTACGCATATCGTGGATATCGATTACGGTAAGATCAAGCTGTATGTGGGCAACTACGAGTTCTGGTATGAGTCCTCGCAGCTCATCCAGCGCATGATTAAGGACCAGAACCGCAAGAACGAGGAAAAGATCAAGGAACTGCAGAACTTCATCCAGCGCTTTGCGGCCAACAAGTCCAAATCGCGCCAGGCGACCAGCCGCCGCAAGCTGATCGACAAGCTGACCGTCGAGGAACTGCCGGCCTCCTCGCGCCGCTACCCGTGGGTCGCGTTCCAGCAGGACCGCGAGGCGGGCAAGGATATCCTCGAGGTGCGCGGCATTTCCAAAACCATCGATGGGGAAAAGGTGCTGGATAACGTGTCCTTCATCGTGCGCCGCGGGGATAAGATCGCCTTTATCTCGGATAATGAGCTGGCCATGACCACGCTGTTCCAAATTCTGATGGGCGAGATCAAGCCGGACGAGGGCAGCTTCAAGTGGGGCGTGACCACCTCGCAGAGCTATTTCCCCAAGGACAACAACGACTTTTTCGAAGGCCATGAGGAAAACATGCTCGACTGGATCGCGCCCTATTCCCAGACCGATACGCTGGAGTCCACGCTGCGCGGCTTCCTGGGACGGATGCTGTTCTCGGGCGATGATGTGTATAAGCCGGTGCGCGTGCTGTCCGGCGGCGAAAAGGTGCGCCTGATGCTTGCCCGCATGATGCTGTTCGGCTCGAATGTGCTGGTCATCGACCAGCCGACCAACCATCTGGACTTGGAATCCATCACTGCCGTGAACAACGGCGTGCGCGATTTTAAGGGTACGGTGCTGTTCGCCTCGCATGACCATGAGTTTGTGCAGACCATTGCGACCCGCATCATCGAGATACGGGAACAGGGCGTTCTGGACAAGGAATGCACCTACGACGAGTTCCTCGAGTTCCGCGAAACCTATCAGGGCTGATGCGCGGGCGTCTCGGGGCGGGGGTGCTCGGCGTGCTTGTGATCGGGCTGCTGTTCGGAGCGGCGAGCCTCAGCGCCTCCCTGCTGGGATGGGGCTGTCCGGTGCAGCATTTTACCGGCGTGCCATGCCCGGGCTGCGGCCTGTCGCGCGCAGTATACGCGCTGCTGCGCCTGGATTTTGCGGCAGCGTTTCGGTATCATCCGATGGTCTATGTGCTGCCGCCGGTGGTTTTATATGTCCTGTTCGGGAAAAAACCGCTGCTTGGCAGCAAAACACGCGAGCGGGCGCTGCTCTGGGGTGTGATGACGCTCTGGACGGCGGTCTGGATAGTCCGTCTGGCCGCGCACGACCCGCTGGTATGGGGGTCTGTCTGAAACCGGATACAGCAGCGCACGGCGCGGGCCGTGCGCTGCTTTTCTGTGCCGGATAAATCCGGCGCGATTGCTTGCCTATATCCGGTATTTTGTGGTATACTATAAAATAACTGGGCATATATCGAGGAGGAAAAAACGCAGCTATGACCGTTACCTGTCCGCATTGTCAGGCCGAGACCGACCATAAGATGCTCGACCATATCAATATTGACCGTAATCCCGAACTGCGGGCCAAGGTGCAGGACCTGTCCTGCTTCCGCGTCGCATGCCCAAACTGCGGCGAAACCGTGCTGGTGGTGCATCCCTGCCTGTACCATGACATGTCGAATCAGTTTATGGTCTGGCTGTGGCCGGAGGAGGGCGAAGCTCCCCGCGCGGAATTCGACCCGCTGGCAGGCTACACCCTGCGTATCGTGGACAGTATGAACGCGTTCCGCGAAAAGATCAATATTCTGGAGCGCGGCCTGGACGACCGCACGGTTGAGATCATGAAGCTGCTGCTGTTCACTCAGCTGGACCGCGACCTGGATGTGGTTGAGCTGCTGTTTCATGAGCTGGACGAGCGCACGGGTGACATCCGGTTCGTCGCCGTGCTTTCGGACGGGGCGGAGCAATACGCCGCCATGCCGGGGGCGGTTTACCAGCGCATACACGGCGATGTGGAGGACTACCTGTATACCTCCGGCGGGGATTTCGCGCGCATTGACATGACCTGGGCGCACGAGGCGCTCGGGCTGCTGCACGAGCTGGGATAAAAAAACAGCCGCTCCGTATGGGAGAGGCTGTTGAAAATGCCGGCTGTGTTATCCGTAAAAGAACTGGACAAGCGTGCCGCCGATGACTGCAACGGCGAGCGTGGCCGCGATGACCGGAAGCGCGCGCCGGCGGCCCTCTTTTTCTTCAAAGAGGACGATGTAGCCGAAGCCGGCACCGGTTGACAGGCCGGCGATCAAAGCGCCGAAGCTGATCGTCCCGCTGACGAAAAGCTCGGAGAGCAAAACGCTCATTGCACAGCTGGGTACCAGGCCGAGCAGCGCGCAGAGCAGCGGCTGGAAAATGCTGTCCGACAGCATGAGGGAAGCGACGCGCTCCTCGCCGATGCCGTGTACCACGAGATCCAGCGCAAGCAGTACGGCAAACAGGAAGAACGCGGTCTTGAGCGTGTGCCAGACCACGCTCCAAACGGGCGAGCCTGCGCTGCAGTCACAGGCGGTCATTTCGATCTCGAGCGCTTCTCCGCTGCCTGCGCGGTGGGAACGGAACACGGTAAAGCGCAGGATATAGCCGCCGATCACCGCAATGCCGAATTTGACCGCCAGCAGCAGCACAACCTGCGGCACGCTTGCACCGCCGGCCAGCATAACGGGTACCGCCTCGTCGGAGGTGGCCAGAAAGACGGCGACCAGTGTCGCGGGGGCGAGATAGCCGGCGGAAAAGAGCGCGGCCGCGGCCGCGGAAAACCCGCATTGTGGGATCGTTCCGGCCAGGGCGCCGACGACCGGACCGAATTGCGCCGCGCGGGACAACAGCGCGGGGGTGTTGGTGAGGCGGTTTTCGATATAGTAAAGCAAAGCGTAAACCAGCAGCAGCAGGGGTACGGTTTTGACGACATCGAAAAACGCTTCGGGTACCACATGGGCCAAAAGATGCAGCAAAAAGATTCACCTCAGATTTAATGGGGGCATAAAAACGTACTATAATAGTATAACACAAGGCGGTGCGTTCGGGCAAGCGGGATTTGCCGGAATCATCCAATTCAAAAAAGGAAACGAAACGATATTATGAAATTTCAAGAACTGAAGATCGAAAAAAATATTCTCAAAGCGCTGGAAGAGGCGGGCTATGAGCAGCCGACGCCAATCCAGCAGAAGGCGATTCCGCCCGTTTTGGACGGACACGACCTGATGGGCTGCGCGCAGACCGGCACGGGTAAGACGTGCGCGTTTTCCGTGCCGATCATCCAACGCTTATGCGCGCAGGGGGAAACGGGCGCGGTGCGGGCGCTGATCCTGACGCCGACCCGCGAGCTGGCGCTGCAGATCTATGAAAATGTGTGCCAGTACGCGCGCTATACGCGCTGCACAGCCGCGGTGGTGTTCGGCGGCGTTTCTCAGGTGCCGCAGGTGGAAGCGCTGCAGCGCGGCGCGGATATCCTGATCGCAACGCCCGGCCGGCTGTGGGACCTGATGGGGCAGAAGCTGGTTTCGCTGGACAAGGTGGAATGCTTTGTGCTGGATGAGGCGGACCGCATGCTGGATATGGGCTTTTTCCCAGATGTCAAGCGCATTATCAAGTATCTGCCGGAGGAGCGGCAGACGCTGCTGTTCTCCGCGACAATTCCGCAGGAGATCGCGTCGCTGGCCAACAGGCTTTTGAAGAATCCGGCAAGGATTTCGATTACGCCGTCCGCCAAGCCGGTCGAGAAGATCGAGCAAAAGGTGTATCTGGTCGAAAAAGCGGAAAAGCGGGAACTTTTGGCCGAGGTCATCCGTCAAAGCAACGTGCATCAAACGCTGGTCTTTACGCGCACCAAACACGGTGCGGACCGTGTGGCGCGCGACCTGAACCGCGCGGGCATCAAGTCCAAGGCGATCCACGGCGATAAATCGCAGAACCAGCGCCAGACTGCGCTGGCGGATTTCAAGGCCTGCAAGATTGCGGTGCTGGTCGCGACCGATATTGCGGCGCGCGGCATCGATATTAACGAGCTGCCGCTTGTGATCAATTTCGAGCTGCCCAATATTCCGGAAACGTATGTCCACCGCATCGGCCGCACGGGCCGCGCCGGACAGGAGGGGACGGCGGTTTCGTTCTGTGACCGGAGCGAGCGGCCGTATCTTGCGGATATCGAAAAGCTGATCGGGAAAAAGATACCGGTCGCGGGCGAGATTCCGCATGAGGAAAAGCCGGCGGCTTCCGCAGAGCGAGAGAGCGGCCAGCGCAAAACGACGAATACCCGCACCCGCCGCAAGCTGGTTTCGGAAAATGCCCCCGCAGAGGCGGTAGCGGCCGAAGTAGAGCGGGAGAAGGCCGCGAAGCAGAAGGCGCGCAAAGCCGCGCCTGCCAAGCGTGCGCCGCGCAAGGAAAAAGCGGCGGAGCTGCAGCTGGAGCAGCGCGCGAAAGCGGCCGCGCCGCGCGCGCGGCGTACCACCGCCGCATCCGTATCCCGCGGCCGTGGACGGAGGAACGACCCATACGCGCGGTTTGAAAAAAATGAACCGCGGGTGGACGCGCATACCCCGTCCCGCGCCTATGCTCTGAGCGCGGAGGCGGCGGAACGTATCCGCAAAAAGGTGGAAGCCGCGCTGTCGGCCCGCGGACAGAAGGCGGAAAAAGCGCCTGCGGCCGCGCCACAGGAAAAGAAAGGCACGCCGGCACGCCGCCGCAGCCCGCGCCGCCGCAGTGGGAAATAGAAAAAACAGCGTAAAAGGGGAGAAAACAGACCATGAACGGCGCCAGACACCGCTTTGCCTTAGGGCTAACCTGTTTTTTTATGATATGCCTGACCGTGGTCTACCCCTTTTTGCTGTATACGCCCAATGCGTTTGTAACACGCTGGCGGGAGTGGTATATTGAGACCGCAATGGGGACGATGACGCACCAGTGGCTGGCCACCTGGTTTATCCCACACGATATGATCGAAGAGGTTATGGTGAAGCGCTATCTGCTGAACCAGAAGCAGGAGGGCGCGGAAAGCGCCTGGGGGGACAGTGGAAATCATACGGTGACGGCATCCACCCCCAAGGAGCGTTTTTACCAGACCTTTTCCGAGTTGGACAGGGACAGCTTTGAGCAATTCCTTCAGGACAATCCGGAGTACATAGCCAACGGATACGACCATATTGATATTGACCTGATCGGCGAAGCAGACAAACGAGATTATCATACCGGTATAACGACTAAGCAGGGGGATACGGTGTTAGCGGTCAACGCGGAATACGGTATCCTGATCGCGGAGGTGGTCGGCGAGGACGCGCTGGGTATGGAGTATGCGGGTAAGCTGGCGCTGTGCAAGCAGCCGGAGCGCGTGATTGTCGGCACCTGCGAGGGTCTGTTTGAATATGGCTCCTATGTGTCGGACATGACGCGCGCGTATGACGCCATACTCGGCATCAACGCATCCGGCTTTGCCGATTATGAGGGGAACGGTACGGGCGGGCTGCCGTACGGGTTCCTGAAAAGCGAAGGCAGGGAACTGCAGAGCGCGGTCGGGGACGGCTGGAAGATCATCGGCTTCGATGAAAACGACCATTTGCAGGTCGGCGCGTTCAGCGATACCTCCAATCTGCGGGATGCGGTCGAATTTCATCCGGCGCTTATCATTAATGGGGAAAATCTGGTCGCGGGTACGGGGCTGAACGAAGAACAGCCGCGCACTGCGATCGGACAGGCGGAGGACGGCACCGTGATTATGCTGGTCGTGGATGGGCGGCAGTTCCATTCGTTTGGCATTTCGATTGAGCGCTGCGGCGAGATCATGGAGAGCTATGGCGCATATCAGGCCTCCATGCTGGACGGAGGCTCGTCCTCGGTTATGGTGTACGACGGACGGGAAATCACCAGCCCGACCACGCTTTCCCAGAATCCGGAGGGCCGCTATCTGCCGGACGCATTCCTGGTAAAATAAAAATCCGGATGGAAAATGAAAAAACCCTTGTGTTTCAACGCAGCATATGGTAAAATAATTAAGCGCCTGTAGGACAGGCGCAAAAATGGAGAAGTATCGAAGTGGTCATAACGAGCTCGACTCGAAATCGAGTTGACGGTAAAACGTCACGTGGGTTCGAATCCCACCTTCTCCGCCAGATAATCGCACTTTTTCTTGATGAAGAAGTGCGATTTTTATTTTCATATGAAGAATTCAAAACTTTTTTGGCAGATATAAATTTCTCCACCCCTATCCATACCCCTAAGAGGATTTTACAGGGTGGACACCTGATGGATGAATTTCTCCATGCGGTCCGAGCTTTCCTTGCGCATTCGGTCGGTCACATGGCCATAGACATCAAGGGTAAATGCGGCTGTCGCATGGCCAAGGTTCTCCTGAACGGTCTTGATATCGTCGCCGTTTTCCAGGGAGACGACCGCGTAGGTGTGCCGCAGATCGTGGAAGCGGAAATCGGGGAATCCAAGTTCGGCAATGATCTGCTTGAAATGTCGGTATACGGTGATATGAGTCAAGTGTCCGCCCAGCTCGTTGGTAAAGACCAGGTTCATGGGGTTGGACCATGCAGATCCGGCAGCAAGCTGCAATTCTGACTGATGGATACGGTGCCGCTTGAGAAGTGTCATCACAGATGGCGCGGGTTTGATCACACGGCTGGCGTGATCCTTGGGTTCTGCATAGTCATATCCGGCGCCGCGTTCTTTGAGACGGCGCAGCTGCCGGTGTACCAGAATAGTGCCTGACCTGAAATCTACATCCTCCCAGCCCAGGCCAAGCACCTCGCCTTGCCGCATACCGGTAAACAAAGTGACAAAATACAGCGTGGCATAGGGGTATGGGTAACTTTGCAGCTGATGGATCATTGCTGCAATTTGCTCATCCGACAACGGCTGTATGTGCGATCTGGGAATCTTGGGGAGATTACAGACATCAGCGGGGTTATCGCGCAGATAACCGATCAGTACCGCCTGCTGTAAGCACCGATGTATAATCCCGTGAATATTTTTAACAGTCTTTGGGGATAAAGCGGTTTTTGCAAGTGCGTTAATAAATTTTTGAATATGGACTGGCGTGATATGGTCTAAGCGGATCGCTCCCAATGCGGGTTTGATATGGTTGCGTGCATAGCTTTCATAGGAGCTGACCGTCAGCGGCGAGCGCCCAGTAAGGTACTCCTCCAGCCAGATATCCAGCCATTCGGAAAACTTCATCGCGCATGGCGCGACATACGCCCCAGTATCTACATCGGTCGTGATCTGGCGGAGCCGCTCGCGTACTTCCTTCTGCGTTTTTCCATAAATGGAGCGGCGGATCTGCCTGCCGGTTTTGGGATCGGTGCCTGTGGTGTACCGGCCTTCCCATGTCCCGTCTTTCCGTTTTCGGATAGTTCCGTTGCCCGCAGCGCTGCGGGTCTTTTTGACTTGTGCCACGATGTCCTCCTTTCTGTGGCACATGGATCCCGTTGCTATGAACAGTATAACACATTCCATGCTGGGTGAGTAGTGGGTCTATCGGTCTGCCTGTCTGGTATGGACAGGATTGGAAAATATGTGGACATGCCGTATCAGAACGGCGGTATCCCACGGCAGAAATCCCCTGCCTGATAGGAAACGACACGCCAGCCGTCCGGCAGCAAGCCGCGTCTCGTCAGCTCCCACAGGATCGGGAGCTGGATATCCCAGACCGCGAACGTCACAGGCATATCTGTCGTGTACGCCTCGGATAAGTAGACCAGCACATCCATCCATGTGCCGTCGAGCGTGGACAGAAATATCCCCTCTTCGGGGCGAGCATCCTCCCCTAAGCGCTGTATGGTCTGCGGCCAGTGCGGGTGCCGGAAAGCCCATACGAAATCCCCTGCGTCTTTGGTCAGTGGCAGAAGGATCGCATTGTCCTCGTAGGTGATATGGTAGTTGAGCTGCATGTGCCGAAGCTCACGGCTGCTTTTGTTCAGCGCCCATAAGGAGTATCCCAGAACGTCCACGATGCCTTTTTCCGTTTCGGTCAGGATGAACTTGCCGCATGGGTGCTTGTAGTCGCTGAACAGTGCCGCGGCATTGCGCTCGCCGTTCGCGTTGAGCCGCTGGTTGCCGTTGCCGAAATGGTAGACCAGCGAGGCCTGCTGACCGCGCCAGGTCACGCCGGCAAAGCGGGAATATTTGAGGTTATCCGAACTGCGGGCGGCCTTTTGCTCCATTTCACGCTTGACTTCCAGCGAGGTCCGATACGGCGCCAGCCCGAGGAAAAAGAAGAACATCTGCGCTTCGTTGATGCGGCTGAGCCGGATGGCCTTTTGGACATTGCGGGTGAATTCCGGCTTGTCAGGGAAGTCCTCCCAGTCCAGAAGATCGTCGTCCTTCATCATGGTCTGGAGATACGCCTCATAGCCGCTGTCCGTAAGGAAGAAGCTCTTATGTCCAGGTGCCTTGACGACTTCGAGATACTCAGCCCGGCACAGCTTCTGGAACGCGTCCTTTGCGGTCTCATAGGGCAGGGAGAGGAAGCGCAGCGCACGGTACGGCAGCTGCCCATAGCGCGCGCTGATAATCAGCAGATATTCTGCCGTACTGTTTCTAAAAATTCGCATAGTCTCCTGCCTCCTCACAGACTGGTATCTTGCCGGGCCGGATGACGATGATGGTCTGATCCTGTTCCGCCCAGCAGCTGGTCTGGATGTTGGAGCAGTAGATACCGCTGTCGCTGGTGAGTAAGTACCGTTCGATGACGTTGAGCACGGCGCGAGTCTCCAGGTTATCATGGTCGCGCACATCGGCGGGATGATGTGATGAAGCATAGCAATGGAGAAATTCTATCGTACACTCCTGGAACCGGGGCAGGGCGGATGCGTGCCGGGCAAGGAGCGTGTCCAGCGGCGCGCATACGAACGCGCTGTCGTTGCTCCGTTTGGACAGCCGCAGCGGCAGCCGGATCACCACCGAGCCGTCTGCTCTGACCTCCAGCGCATACCCGTCCGGCAGCACCGCAGACCTGATCTCTGCCATGCTTGCTCCCACCCATGCCCGCGAAAAAGATCTCCTGCTGCACAGGATATCTTTTTCGCGGGCTTCTGCATAGACCTCGCGTGCGGCGATGGAGGTATCCTGTGCAGCGTTGGCAAGGCGGTACAGGTAGCCGTCATCCTGTCGGCCTATTGCAAGCCGCTCGGATAATTCATTCAGCTTGTGCAGGGCGGACTCGTAAGCCGCCCTTGTTGGATCGGTCATTTGCCGCTCCTCCTTTCTGCTGTTTTTGTTGGAAATGCCCCGGAACGGTACCGTCCCACTTGCACAGCCAGCAGCCCGGTAACGAGGAGCCGTGCGGAGCGGCGCGCCTGATGAACTAAGCACTTTTCCGAGGGCTTAGAGAGATAAAGTGGACGGCTTTCCCTCTGTTTTTGCAATTACCGTCCAACTTTTCTAGACGCCGAAAGTACACCTTTTCAGCGGTTTCGGTTTAGGGGAGGAAAGGTGTGCTTTCGGCCAAATCACCGTTGGACCTGGGAACAAAACAGCGGTACTGGAAAGCCGTCCAAAAGTTCGGAAAACGCTGATTTTTGCTTGTATGGTCATGTCATGGTCTGCCGGTCTATCCATGCAAGAACTTTGTCCTTGGGCGCCAGTTTGCGCTTGCCGATGTGGAGCGTGGGGAAGTCCGCACGATCCATCAGCTGATACGCACCCGCGCGCGAGATGCCCAGCAGTGCGGCAAGCTGCTCGGCGTTCAGCACGTCAGGATAATCACTGTAGGGAATATGTTTCATATAGTCATCTCCTTGCCAGAAAAATCGTTAAAACAGGAAAATATAGCGTGTTCAAATAAAACACAGACAACCTTGCTATATGGACGGTTAATTTGTTCTTTCATAGATAGTGTAACACATGGATGCCTAATAGAATAGTGGAGGTTTCCTCCACAAAATTTTGTAAATATAATCTTGTTGAAAGGCAAATTACAGCGGCGCTTCGGGTGTGGCTGAAAGGGTATAGGGTGAAAGTCTCGACGATTGGATTTGGAGAAGATATGGTCTGCAAGAAAAAGATTGCCGGATTGGATGATGAGCTTGAAAAGCAGAACGCGCAAATGGAAAAAGCGTATGACATGGTTGAACAAGAAGTTTGCTCCCTCGAACTGTCCAAAACGCGCCAAGAAAAAATAGGCAACTCGATTGCCCGCCTACAACAGCAAAAGAATATCTTGCTGACATCACTGGCCAAATACGAACAGACCGATGCAGTATCTTCGAACTTGATTCCAACAACAGAGAATCCGTTGGAAAGCTACGATACCATGTCCCCCAAAGAGCGGAATGCTTTGCTTAAAGAAATCCTTTATAAAATAGAGTATGACAAAGGGCCGGATGGGAAAATTGGGATTGATTTGTTTCCCAGGCTTCCGAAGATTTAACAGCGTTGGCACCATGATCGTACTGACGTACATAGAGCCATGATGGTTGGAATGGACGAAATCGCGGAAGACACTGGGCGCCTGATATCTGTGTTGGACTGCCTTGAAAGCCGCCATGACGATGCGGCGCATATGTTACTGCGGCTGGCTGCGGAGGCAAAAGATGCGCCAGACAAAACAGCGGAAGCGTGTAGGGAGGCGGCTGAAACGGCAAGCACCGCGGAGCAGATGCAGGCAGTTGCCGGCATGATAGAGGATATCCTGCGCAAGCGGCGGGCGGAGGCTGAACAGGCGGCATGCCTCGCCCTGCAGTATGCGTATGAGGCGGCTGAGTTGGCGGCATATACGGTTTTGTGCTGGGGAGATGGACGGTCTGAAGCTGCAGCGCAGCAAGCGGTCTATAACCGTGACCTGCTGGACAGGATAAAAACAATGAGATGCTGCTGGGTGTCACCCGCCAGTTGGGGCGCATGAAGATAATGCTGTCCGATCTGCGGAAAAACGACTACGCGCACGACCGCAGAGAGAAATATTCAATTACGCGGCGGCACGAATTTTGAAAGGCCGATCAGGGAAGCCCTGTGACTGATAAACAAGGAAGCGTTTGGGGACGCGGATATCCTGTTCATCACGGACGGTAAGCGTACCATATATCCGAGATGAACTGGCGGAACAGCGACAGGACGCGATCCGTGATACGCGGTGCGCCGTGGTAAGCCTGCTGGATGCGGATAACCCAGGGATGGAGTTCAGCCTGGAAAAGTTTTGTGAAAAGATTATAAAGCTGAGTGAATGTGGTGCAGATCACAGCAGGTTAGAACAAAGGATATATACGATTTTCTATAGACGCATCCCCCTGTACTCTTGTGCAGGGGGATGAATTGATACTTAACCATATAGCTGCAATTTTGTCTACAGTTGATTTCTATAATAAAATGCCATCTCGGCAACTTCCGATTTTCTCTTTTTTAAACTGAAATTTCCATCAAGTCATATCAGGTGCCTGCCCGTCGTGAGGCAACCATAAACATTCCGTTATTTGCATATTACTGAAAGTAGCTTTAAAAGATGAATCTTCCGGACTACACGCATATATTCCAAAACAAATAGAATTTTGGGCTTTCCACATATGACAAATACGCATTTGATGGAATACTTTTCCGTCAGCAGAATATTCGATACAAAAATCATCTTCTCTGCGGCTAAGCCTATACCACATTGATTTAACCGAAGCACTGATTTCTGTTATTGCCCAATCAGAATATCCATTATTTGTTACAACACTCCCTAAATGCTGAAATACTTCATTTTCATATTCTATGGAACCTTTAAGCCAATTTCCACTATCCAAATAAACAACAACTCCGCATTGGTCAAAACGGTGTTTACTTTCAAATTCTGTTTTAACTACAAAAGAAAAATACTTTTCTTCTGTACTCATTTGAAGAACAGGCGCATTGTCATTGCGAAAATGATAATATGTTCTCTGCCATAAATCTGTATGGGGCTTAGTAATTATCTCTATTTTTTCTGGTGAAATAGTAAAACGCAATGGTTCCCTTGTCCATTCCAATTTGTTGACATCAATTTTCATTTTAATTCTCCTACAACTTCTGATTTTCTTAGTTCTCAAAACTGAGAGCTGTTTCGACTGCATGACAGCTGCTCAAAACAAGTTCCTGCGTATTTGTGGCGTTTGGTAGAAAGAGTGCTTTAAGGATTCATACTGGATGGCATTTGAATAAAGCAAAATAATAGTGGTGGAACGTATTATAAATGTTCCACCACTATTACGAAAGAGAAGAAAATGATGTGGGCCGGAAGAATATAAGTCAATCGCTTTGCTTGGAATTGCGTATATCGATCCATACCGCTAGAATTAATACGATGCCTTTGACAATATTTTGCACATAAGTATCCCAAGCCATTAAACTCATACCGTTAGTGAGACTGGTCATAACCAGAGCCCCTAAAATAGCGCCCCATATACTGCCTTTGCCGCCAGAGAGACTAATACTGCCTATGACACAGGAAGCAATAGCATCTAATTCCAACCCTGTACCCGTGGAAGGCATCGCCGATGCAAGTCGGGCGATTGAGACAATGCCGGATACGGCGCCTGTAAAACAAAGAAGGACGAATACACCAAGAACAGTACGCTCATTGTTGATGCCGGACAGGCGGGCAGACTGGCTGTTACCGCCAACAGCATAGATGTATCGGCCTGTACGCGTTTTCATCAGCAAAAACTGAAAAAGTAATGCAAGAGCAATAACGATTAGCAAAGGGAACGGTATCCCTTGGTAGCTATTCATAACGACAATAAAAACACCAAGAACAATAACGATGAATGCGTATCGGAACATTGCAGATGTAATAGGTGGATTATCAAAACCATATTTCTTGCGACTGTTACGATGCCGCAGATCCATACCGATTAAGATGATAGCGGCCAATATAGTTAGGACGTAGCCGAGCGGTTTTGACAAATAGCCTTGGCCTATAAAAATAAATGTAGGGTCGTTTAAGGCAATGGTATTACTGTCGGTTAAAAATAACACCAAACCACGGAAAATTAGTTGTCCGCCCAAAGTTACAATGAATGCAGGGATTTTTCCGTATGCAACCCAGACACCTTGAAACAAACCGATTAGCAGACCAAGACATAAAGCGAGTACAATAGAGGGAACTACTCCAAGATCCCATCTAACCAGAGCGACAGCCGACAAAGCACCTGTTGCACCGACAACTGAACCAATAGAAAGATCAAAGTAACCGGCAATAATGCATACCGCCATGCCGAGGGCGATAATACCTGTAACTGTCATTTGTCGAAACAAATTGGAGATGTTGCGTGGTGTAATAAATACTTGATCGGTTAAAAAAGCAAAAACGATCCAGATAATTGCCAGCGCAATTACCATCATATAACTGCGTAAAAACGATTTTACCTGTTGTTTCATATTGCTTCCTCCATTGTACAGAAATGCATGATCCGCTCTTGGCTCAGCGCCTGGTCATTCTTTAGGACCCCAGTTATCCGTCCTTGATTCATAGTGATGATTCGGTCGGACATGGCCAGCACCTCCGGCAGCTCTGATGAAATCATGATGATCGACATGCCCTGCAAACGCAGATCGCTCATGATTTGATATATTTCATGCTTTGCACCGATATCAATGCCGCGAGTCGGCTCGTCAAGGATTAGAACCTTAGGATGCGTCATCAGCGCTTTTGCTAAAACTACCTTTTGTTGATTACCGCCGGATAACCGGCCGACTTCCATTTCTATCGTTTTTGTCTTAATATGCAGTTCGCTGCAATATTCCCGCGTGCGTCGGATAATTTCATTTTGATTAATGACACCCATCTTGGTACACTGCTTTAGGCTTGCGAGTGTTATATTGTTTTGAATATTCATTTCCAGCACAAGCCCTTTTTCCTTTCGGTCCTCGACTACAAGAAATACCCCTTGTCGGATCATATCACCGGGCGACCGGGCGTGCAGCTTTTGTCCCTCCAAACGGATTTCACCGCTGATTTGCGCATTGGGCAAAGCCTTCATAACGGCAAGCGCGGTTTCTGTACGCCCAGCCCCCATCAGACCTGCCAGACCGACAATTTCGCCCCGTTTTACTTCAAAGGAAATATCCTTTAGAATTTGCTTGCCAGTCAGTTCGTCTATCGCACTGAGATGAGAAATTTCAAAAATAACCTCTTGCTCCTGATAAGTGCTACGGATAAACTGATCGGATAATTCACGGCCTACCATATATTTGATTAGCGAATGGGCGTCCATCTTTGAGCGAGGTTCTGTAATAACTGTTTTTCCATCCCTTAGGATAGTGATGGTATCAGAAATTTCCAAAACTTCTTCCAGCCGATGCGAGATATAAACTACGGCTACGCCTTCAGAGGCCAGCTTTTTTACCAGTGACAACATGTTTTTCACTTCAATTTCTGTTAAAGCGGCAGAAGGCTCGTCCATTACGAGTACTTTGGGCTGGCGAAGCAGAGCCTTAGCAATGACAACCATTTGCCGCATGCCTACGCCCAGATCAGCAACCAAGCTGAGCGGATCTATGTTGATTTTCAGTCGCTCGAGTATCTGGGCAGATTCACGGTTCATGTAATCATAATCAATGAGACCGTGCCGGCATGGCTCACATCCTAAAAAAATATTCTCTGCAACCGTCATATTGGGCGCTACTTCTAACTCCTGATAAATAATCTCAATGCCAACATCGGAAGATTCCTTGGTATTATGGAATGTACAATTCCTGCCTTCCATCATGATGGTTCCCTCAAACGTCCCATATGGATATGCACCGCTTAGTATTTTCATCAACGTAGATTTTCCAGCTCCGTTTTCCCCACACAACGCGTGTATCTCGCCCGCGCGGACCTGCAAATTGACGTGGTCGAGTACACGGACGGAGGAAAATTCCTTGACGATATTCTGCATCTGTAAAATGTAATCCAACGCATTTCGCCTCCTTGTCCGTCGTGATATTATAGAAAACTGCAGGAGGCCTTTGGCCTCCTGCAGTCCGTTTCTTCATGATGCCGACGGCCATTCTGTTTCCGGTATATTTGCATATACGTCTTCTAACTTGCACAAGCCGGATTCAATCATGGTTTCGTAGATGTTATCTTGATTGACATAAATGGGTTCTGCCTGAATAACCGGAATTTCTTTGCCGTTTACTTCACGTGTACCCGTAATGCCGGAAGGCTCCTCGCCTTTTGCCACAGACAGGGCAGTATCAAATACGATGTCAGCATAGGGCGCATGGCCAGTATATACAGTGACATTCTGCGTGCCTTCTGCCACACGCTGCAGTGCTGTAATTTCACCATCCATGCCCGCTACATAGACCTTGCCTTGCAATCCTTGCGCGGTTAGAGCTTGGATAGCACCCGAGGCGATCGAGTCATTGTTGCAGATCACTGCCTGAATATCATTTCCGTTCATAGTCAGTACATTTTCCATTGCAGCCAACGCTTCGTCAGCAGACCAATGGGACATATATTGGTCGAAAACTATTTCAATATCGCCTGATTCCACATAAGGATCCAATACCTTATGATATCCATCGTTTATGTCATGCGGCAGGCTATCAGCATCTTCGCCATTGAGCAGAACATATTTGCCCTGCGGGACAGCTTCAATGGCGCGTTCTGCATTATGAATGCCAATCGCGTGATAATCGAATGTGACAATATAATCTTGCTGATCGGAACTAACAATATCCGTGTAGGAGATTACCGGAATGCCTGCCGCTTTCGCCGCAGCAACGCCTGCAGCTGCACCTTCAAAATCAACCGGAGCAACTAAAAGCACATCAACGCCCTGTGCGATCAAGTTTTCCATTTGGTCATTTTGGGTAGTGGCGTTGTTGCCGGCATCCGTGTAAATCAACTCAACACCAGCTTCATCAGCCCGTTTTTCCAGTTGAGCACGTTCCGACTCCCATACCTCTTCCTGCAGTGTCTTAAAAGCAATGCCGATTTTGATGCCATCATCGGCAGCCGCTTTGTCACCTGCCACATCCTGACTACTGCTGCATCCGGTCAGGGCTGCTGCAAGTAATGCAAAGCATGTCAATGTACTCCAGATCCGTTTTCTCATTCTTGCGTCCTCCATTCTTTCAATGTTTCATTACTGCAGGATGTCATGAGAACTATCCTGCTTGTTGTAAAAAGTATAAGGCTGACAGCCCCTCTCATCAACGTGCAGATCTTAGGGAAAAGTGTGCATTTTTTAGATTATTCATTTAAAGGGTTGCAAAATTTACATGAATATGACGTTTGATTTGGACAAGATATACAAGCGCTGTCAGGAACAAAACGGGTGCATTGACATGATAACCATGCAGTGGTCTGCGGTGTCAGCAAAATTAGCTTGCCATGCATAGCAGCCCAGTGCAGAAAAACGGAGATTTCACGATAAAAAGTCTTTTGATATTCGCTTTGTGGTATGTCAAGTATTAATGCAGGTATAGCGCGGGCCATCATTTGATACAGACGTACCTTTAATCGGTCGCGCGGCGCCAATTGATAAACCGGTTGCTGCCATTGCATGGGTGACAAATCGAGCAGCTTTCCCCATTCATCATATATGAAGTGGCAGAACTTGTCTGCTATAAAATATTTTCTGTGTCCGAGCGCATGGCAAACAAAACAATCAAGCACACTCATTTTCTCAACACTGCCCCAATCGATATAGTTTTGGTCGATCCATGCAATATGTTCTGCTGCCCACTTTGCATACTGTGCTGGAGACAGCGGTAAACGGTAAGGCTGTACAAAAATAGCGTTAGTGGATTTACCGGCAATGGCTTTGGCAGCTTCTTCACTGCACAATCCAATGACTTCGCCTTGATACAGAATAGTGGGATCCAACGATACACAGCGGGCCTTGCTTAACTGCAAAAGTGGCTTGCCTTTGAGCAAAGGTTGTGGTGGGCAAGGAGCATCGGTATGTGCCTGAAGCCAGCGGTTCAGAATTGAGGCGCCAATTGATGGATCATATTCGTTCCGCAAGTATTCCATAGCGATTTGGCCATCTCTCATGAGAAGAACTCGATCGGCCAAACCCGGCGGCAGAAAATCAGCACATTCCAGCAGAACAACGGACAACCCTGTGTTGCAGTAAGACTTGATCTTTGAAACAAGTTCAGACCTTTGCTGCGGGTTAAAAAAGCTTAGTACCTGATCGAACACTATCAACCGCGCTTTGGAGTAAACTGCACGGCAGAGTTCCAACATAATACGTGCAGGTTCAGACAAAGTGGTAGCTGGCATGCAGGCAGGGCAGGGGAACCCATAATCATCCAGTATTTTTTGTGCATATGCGTTCAACTTTTCTGAATCAGAAAATACAGATTTTCGGTAACATGGCAAAAGCAAATTTTCACCTACCGACCAACTTCCTACCAGTGCGCTTTCAGGACCTATCATAAAAATTCCTTTTTTCTGTGCCTGCTGTATATTATTGATTCGCACAGGGGTTCCGTCCATCCAATAGCCGCCCGAATGATAAGGGGTTACGCCCGCAATTACTTTGGCGGTCATTGTTTTGCCGCAGCCCGGCAGACCGAGTATTTGAATGAGCTCACCCTGAAATAAGCTGAGAGACAACCCTTGCAGTGCAGGTATTCCCTGATTACAGCAATAAATAGAATAAAGCTGTATCAGTTCCTGTTTCACCTTGTCAGTCACCTCCCTGATTAAACATTACTTGCTTAGGTAGGATGCACTCCACAATGGTCCCATGGTCAGGCTCGCTCATAATGCGTAGGCCATAATAACTGCCAAACAACAGCCGGATACGCTGCTGAACGTTGGTGAGCGCAATTCCCAGATGCTTTCCGCCTGTATATTTGTGGCTGTCGGGGTGTTCGATCGAGCGCCGCAGTTGTTGCAGCGTTTCTTTATCCATGCCTATACCGTCATCCTTGACCCGAATATAAAGATTGTCTGCACTAATGGATATAGAAAGCGATATCGTTCCCAGCCCGATCTTGGATTCCAGGCCATGCTGAACCGCGTTTTCTACTATGGGCTGTAGCAGCATTGCGGGTACAGCGAGATGAGAAATTGCGGTCCCCTCCATTTCGAATGTTTTTAAAAACAAGAATTTGTCACGAAATCGGTAATTTTGAAGTGCGATGTAATCCTCAATATGGTCAATCTCCTGCTGGAGCGTCACAAGCTGACTGCCTGCGCCAACGGTATAACGGAACATTCGGGCGAGCAATTCAATTGACTTTGCGATTTCCATTTGCCTTTCACGAATCGCCTGTCCCCGGATGCATTCGAGCGTATTATACAGAAAATGCGGATTGATTTGCCGCTGTAGTGAAATAACTTTAGCTTGGTTGTGAAGAATACGCGATATCAGAGCCCGATCACCTATGTCCTGTATTTGTATGAGAAGCTGATCCATGTTATCCAGAATTTGCTCACTGCTCGTAGAAAACAGCGGATTTTTTGCCGCTTCAGAGATTTGCTTAATGTGACGGTACAGCATCCAGCCTTGCCATGCGAAAACACATAGAATTATGCCAATTGCACATGCATATTTGCCGTTTGCTGCAAGCGGGATGACTGCCAGTAGTCCAATGTCGCTAGCTGCGATGGATACCTTTGCTTTTTGCTCCATCAGATAATCCCTTTCTATGAATAAAACTTTCGGTATTCTCCAGGTTTGATCCCTGTAATTTTTTTGAATACCCTGCTGAAATGCTTAACGTCCGCATAACCCACTTTATCTGCAATTTCTGCCATTGTGCAATCCTGTGTCCGCAGAAGCAACATAGCTTGTTTAACACGAGCCTGCATCGCAAATTCCGCAAAGCCGATACCGTTTTTGTCTTTGAAATAGCTGCTAAAATAAGAGGGGGAGAAATGAAGTTGTTCTGCGACTTCTTGAAGAGTGACTTGTCGATCCAAATGCTTTTCTACATATTTTTTTGCAGCTAATATCGGTTCGAGCTCTCGACGCTGCTTTTTTTCGTAAAGGTCCTGAACTGCCTGAGTCATACATGACAATAATTGCATTCGGCTCTCGCAATGCATGGACCATTCAAGCGCGTCATCAATGATCGTATTCATATTCTCATCCAGCCGTACTTCCTGCTGTTCAGCAACGCGGCGGAGCTGCTTTAGAAAATAGTCAGCCCATTCATATACATGGAAAAAATACTTCGGCTGGGAACAAAATTTTTGAAATTCACTTTCTAACCGACCAATTAGTCTATTTTGGTCGGTCTCAAACAGCATGCTGGCAGTGTCGGCAATAGCGTTTTTTACCTCTATGCTCAGACCATCAGATACAGGGGAAATATACTGCCCGTCCAGTATAACTGAAGTATTTTCGCAAATTCGCATGCTCAATAGTTGCCTTACATGCTCAAAACCTTGCCTGAGCTGCCCTGGATGGAGGACTGGCAGACCTACAGCAAGGAACAAATGCAAGTGAGGGTATTTGATAAAATCCTCCTGTGCGAACGGTTGAAGCGCGCAAAGGATATCAGGTCGTTTGTCCGGGTTGCACTGCACCAAAATGTAGGAAGTATGCGGAAAATAAACCACATTCCATAGCTTGATCCAAGAACGAATTAGGGTATATACATGCGCACTAACATTCTCCAAAATACTTCGTGCGGATGCTTGATCCATATCCGGACGAGAAACACAATCTGCTCGAAGCGCGAAAAACATCCAAGCAGGATGTGTGCCGATTATTGAAGCATCTGGAATATAGTTCTTTTCTGTGCAAATCCGCAAAAGCGCATTTTGCCGTATTTGTTCCATCTGCATAGAATACTGTGTATTGCGCTTGTGCTCGAGCCGAATATGCTCTTGAGCAGCTTCAATTTGGGAAGTTAATTTGCATAGCAAAGTATTTAGCTCCTGCTCATTAACCGGTTTGAGCAGATAATCCTCTACCTGATATTTAAGCGCACGCTGAGCGTATGAAAATTCGCGGTAGCCGCTGAGAACAATAAAGCGGATTTTATGGCCGGACTCAAAGCACTTTTGGATCAACTCTAATCCATCCATTCCAGGCATTCGGATATCCGTAATCACAATATCCGGACGCTCTACATGGATCATCTCCAATGCTCCAATCCCGTTATATGCCATCCCAACACAAGTGCATGTAATCTCTTCCCAATGAATGAGACAATGAATTAGCTCACAAATGCGTGGTTCATCGTCTACGATTAGTATTTTGCTCATAATGACACCGTACTTTGTGACAGGATATATAAAAGTATTAATATAAATTATAAAATAATTAATGAAATATGTCAATCGCTTTTGAGGTATCTTTAAGGGAGGGGGCCGTTTATATCTTTTGGGTGTTGCATTCAAAGGGAAAAATATATTGCGCATGCTATTTAGCCAAACGTCTCATGCATGCTATACGGAAAGAAGACAGGAGACATCCGGCTTCGGAGTCTTGCGCTGCCTGTTCTTACGAGCGCAGCGATTAGTTCGCCAATGTAGAGAAGGCGTAATTGACAGTATTGATTTGCTGTGATATTATTTTTTTTAGATACTTTAATATATAAAATAATAAAGATTTTATTTTGATGAAATAGAGTATCTGAAAAAGTAATAAAAGGAGAGATCAGTAATGAGCAGATTTTGTTTGCCAAGAGACATCTATCATGGCAAGGGGTGCATGGAAGAACTGAAGAGTCTGAAGGGTAAAAAAGCGATCGTAGTCGTCGGGGGAGGCTCTATGAAGCGTCAGGGTTTCCTCGACAAAGCAGTCTGCTACCTGAAAGAAGCCGGCATGGAAGTTCAGCTTTTTGAGGGTGTAGAGCCGGATCCGTCGGTTGAGACTGTGATGAAGGGTGCAGAGGTCATGCAGGCATTTGAGCCGGACTGGATTGTCGCGATGGGCGGCGGTTCTCCAATCGACGCAGCAAAGGCAATGTGGGCGTTCTATGAGTATCCAGATACAACTTTCGAGGATCTTTGCACACCGTTCAATTTCCCAGAGCTGCGCCGGAAAGCCAAATTTGCCGCCATCCCGTCTACATCAGGAACGGCTACGGAGGTGACAGCTTTCTCGGTCATCACCAATTATCAGACGGGCGTGAAATACCCGCTGGCTGATTTCAATATCACTCCGGATATTGCGATCGTGGATCCGGAACTGGTCGTGGGGCTTCCTGCCAAGCAGGTCGCGTACACGGGTATGGACGCGCTGACTCATGCGATTGAAGCGTATGTTTCCACGCTGCACGGCCCCTTTACCGATCCGCTGGCTTTACAGGCGATTGAAATGGTATTGGATCATCTGCCGGCATCCTACCATGGCAATATGGATGCCAGAGAGCAGATGCACTATGCACAGTGCCTGGCTGGAATGGCATTCTCGAATGCGCTGCTTGGCATTGTGCATTCTATGGCACATAAGACTGGCGCAGCGTTCTCGACGGGTCATATCCCGCATGGTTGTGCCAATGCGATCTATCTGCCATATGTCATCAAGTATAACGCGAAAGATCCCATAGCAGCAAAGCGTTATGCGGAAATCGCACGCCGGATGGGGCTGGCAGGCGTTTCTGAAAAGGCGCTTATCAATAGCCTGATTGAGAAAATCGATGCCTTTAACATAGAACTCAGCATACCGAAGACGCTGAAGGATTTCGGGATCAACGAGGACGAATTCAAGCAGAAGTTGTCCTCCATTGCGGAACTTGCAGTAGGTGATGCTTGCACTGGCTCTAATCCCAGAAAGATTACTCCGGCTGAGATGGAAAAGCTTTTAATATGTACCTATTACGGTACCGAAGTGGATTTCTGAGCACAAACAGAACCAACTTGACCGTTTGATGTTATCAGCTCCCCCTTGGAAACGACGCGCCATGTCGCCGTTGAGCAGGGGGAGCTTTCCTTATGCTGTATCGGCAGATCGCCGGGGACGCAAGGGAACTCAGCCGTTGGGCGCAATACGCCGCTCTTCCATATAGTAACGTTTTTCCAATGCTGTATCCAGTTTCCGTGTTCTCGGCGAGGGATGCATTAAGTGCCTGTGCAAGAACGTTATGGGCAGCGCGCCTTCGGAGGCAGATAGAATATGTGCAACAGATCGAAACCATGGTGAAAAACAATGCGTGAATTATGTCAACCTTTTTTCGATCTTCCATAGATACAGGCTTGACAAAGATCATACCTTATTTTATTATATACTTATATTAAATATTAAAATAAACAAAAGGGTGTGATTCCATGGTTCAACTAATATATAATGTGAAAAATGTTGGTATTCTTCCTGGCGATCAGGGTACAGTTCCGGATGGGATTCTGTATGATGGAAAACTCCCTGGCGAAACAGAACGATATATTTGGGAATTCGCGCCGGAGCAGCAGAGATCGCGGTGGAAGGAATTATTTGCCGCTTGCCCGCAGGAAAGGGTCATCATCCGGCTCTCAGGCAGCATTTTAGAAGATGCACAGAAGAAAAGCGTACCGTTGTCTTTCGACAAGTGCATGGAAATGCTTATTCGCGCAGCGGAGAGTTGCGGAAGGGAAGAGCTGATGATACTGTTCCCTTCGACGGGCATCCCGCTGGATCAACTCAGATGTCTGATCAGTCTGTTCAATATTTCTGCGGCAGACAGTACGCTCCTATGCCGCACCGGTGTAGAGATTGCCGATCCGCAGGCGGCGCTCATGGCGGAAGAATACGCGAAGATAGCAGATTTCATCATTTTCCAAACCGAGGAACTGACTAAAACAATGTATGCTATCGCTAACGGTGATGCGCGTGAGGTGGTGTGCGAATATATGCAGGACGGCATTTTCGAACAGAGCCCGTTCTGCACGTTTGACAGCGTTGGCTTAGGGACGTTGCTGCTGTTTGCAATTTGCCAGGCCAACACAGCAAAGAAGGGAATCTGCTTTGGCGCGGCAGGAAAGCCGATTGAAGAGCCACAAGGGCAGAAATTCTGCAGAGAAAACGGCATCGGCTGGATGTTGTTCGATGCACCGGCAGCATAGCGCTACACGACAGGAAAAATGGGGATGCGGGCATTGCCGGCATCCCCATTTGTTTACCATGCCTGACGCAGATAGGCTGCAGTCTCAGAAGTCTGACAGTGGAGAAAATCAGCGACAGGCCCTTCAAACAGCAGACGGCCGCCATTTTTTCCGCCTTCCGGACCGAGATCAATAATCCAGTCGGCCTGCGCGATTATTTGCAGGTTGTGCTCGATAGCAACAAGTGTGTTGTCTTGATCAACCAGACGATGGAACAGGGTGAGCAGCTGGGCAGTATCTGAGGGATGCAGGCCGGTGGTCGGCTCGTCGAACAGATAAAGCTGGCTGTGTCCCCGCAGGTGGGCGGTCAGCTTGAGCCGCTGGCACTCGCCGCCTGAGAGTGTGCTGGTAGGCTGCCCCAGCGTCAGGTATCCCAATCCGACATCACAGAGCGTTTGCAGCTTGGCGCGGATTTTGGACGAGGGGAAGAAAGAAAGTGCTTCGCAGGCTGTCATAGCCAGAACATCAAGGATGCTTTTGCCGGAAAGACTGCAGGCAAGCGCCTGTTCGCTAAAGCGCGTACCGTGACAGGCCTCGCAGGGGATGACGACCGGATCCATGAAAGCCATTTCGGTTTTGATTACGCCTTTGCCGCCGCAGACAGGACATGCACCCTTAGAATTGTAGCTGAATAATGCCGCCGGTACGCCGTTTTCTCTGGCAAACATCCGGCGGATCTCGTCCATAATACCGATGTAGCTTGCTGGAGTGGAACGTGAGGACTGACCGATCGGTGCTTGACCGATATGGATTGCCTGCGGGTATTGGCGTGGTAACTCACCACAAATCAGCGAGGATTTGCCTGCGCCTGCCATACCGCTCACTACGGTAAGCGCGTTGCGCGGCACATGAATGGTGATATCCTTGAGGTTATGCAGCGAAGCATGTGAAACAGTCAGGAATTGATGACAGGCGCGTGGTAGACGGTGTGGGCGAACGGAGCTGCGCAGGCTGCGCGCGGTGCGGGTGTCCTGCTTGAGCAGTTGGGAAAAATTCCCTTGAAACAGCACTTGACCGCCCGCACGTCCGGAATCCGGCCCCATGTCGATGATCTCGTCCGCTATGCGGATGATAGCGGGGTTGTGCTCAACAACAAGGATTGAGTTGCCGCGGTCACGCAGGCGCAGCAGCAGGCGACCGAGCCGGTCAACGTCTTTGGGATGCAGGCCGGCGGAGGGTTCATCGAATACATAAGTCAGCCCAGTCAGGTTGCTGCCAAGGTAGCGAACCATACGCAGGCGTTGGGTCTCACCACCGGAAAGGGAGGGGCTGGGACGATTGAGGTTGAGATACCCCAGCCCCATATCTGTGATCCCGCGCAGCACCTGCACAATCCGATGGGCGGTTTCTTGTCCGATTGGGTCCGTCACTCCGTTCAGCAAAGGGATTAGATCGTTGATCTCCAAATCGCCCATTTCCGCGATGTTGTATCCTATCAGGCGGCTTCCCAGCGCTGCAGGATTAAGCCGCTTGCCGCCGCAGTCCGGACAGGGACAGGAGGTGGTGAATTCTTGTATCAACCGCTGGGCCGCCTTGTTTTGCGTGTTGACACCACGGTTGAGATACAGACGGGTTATGCGGTCGAGCAGTCCCTCGTAGGTGAGCGTATAGTCGCTCCACACCTTTCCAGTGGTGTTGCGGATGGGGACGATCCGGTCTGTACCGTGCAGCAGGTCATGCCATTCCTGCTCAGTAAATTGGTTCAGCGGCTTGTCCGGCGAAAAAAAGCCGGAATTGGCATATAACTGCCACTGATAGGTGCCGACCTGATGGCCGGGGAGACGGATAGCGCCTTCATTGAGGGATTTCGAGGTGTCGAGCACTTTATTCAGATCGAACTGCACGACGTGTCCCAAACCGCTGCAGGAGGGACACATGCCTTGCGGGTCGTTGAAAGAATAGCAGGGGGAACTGCCGAGATGGGGCTGCGCACAGCGGGAAAACAGCAGGCGTAACATGGGGGCGACGTCAGTCATTGTGCCGACGGTCGAGCGGGCATCGCCGGTGAACTGCCGTTGGCGGATGACGATGGCAGGGGAAAGGCAGTCGATCCGTCCGACACGAGGGCGCTCGTAATGCGGCATGCGGTTGCGGATATACAGCGGGAAAGTCTCGCTCAGCTGACGCATAGACTCTACAGCGATGGTGTCGAATACCAGTGAGGATTTGCCCGAGCCGGACACACCGGTCACCACCACGAGACGGTTCTTGGGGATGGAGAGCGTAACGCCTTTGAGATTGTTTTCCCGCGCGCCGATGATCTGCATCGGCTGGATGGATTCTGACATAATAGTATAGCGTCCTTTCTGTATGAGAGAAATTGGATGGCTTGAGGCGGGAGAATAGTTCAGTCATTGTGCGGGGATATCAGAATCTGCACGACTTCCAGCGGACGGAGCGTAATTTGCAGATTGCGTAGATTGGTGCGTTGCTCCAGCCTGCGCTGCGGTTCGGAGCGGTGCTTGAGATAGGAAAGATAATCCGGCGAAAGCTCAGCAGGCGCTCCGAGCCGGATCCATTCATCATAAGCATTGCCGCTGTCAAGGCCGATGGAGAAGTATTCGCAGGTATACCGCTGCGCCTCCATGCCTGAAATGGAGAGATGGAAACAGAGCGGCGGCTGGTCGGAAAATGGAGTGTATCGTTCTTCGTCGGCAACGACGTCGCCGGAGAGCTGATATTCTGCTTGATAAGGACAGGCGTGATAGAGCAGGATCTGCAAACCGCGTATACTGCGGGTCACATACCACCCTCGACCTGCGGAGAGAACATGCGTCCCCATGCGGGCAAGAAAATGGAGAGCATACAGGGCAGGTTTACGAATGCCGTTATAGGTATAAAGACCGTGTCCGCCGTGAAACAGCTTAGGCTCCATTTTTTGATCCCCGATCAGGTCGCTGACGGTCCAGTAAGCTTTGGAAAGTGTCTGTCCCATGGTTTCGGTCAGGTTTTTAATCACATAGGAAGATTTATAGCAGGTGTCGTTCTGCATGTCCCATTGCCATGCGGTTGCATCCCATTCCTCCACGACGATGGGCAGGCGATCGAGTCCGCCCTCATGAAGGGCAGTCCGCATTGCTCGAATGGCATCCGGCATGAAATCGAAATTACGGCTCAGTCGGAAGCGGGCGTTCCTATCGCCCTGGTGGATGATGCGGTTGAACCCGTTTTGGATATCGTCCAGGTCATGCGGATAGATTTGCATGGAAATGAAATCCGGTACGCACCGATGGATGCGGCAAAAGTGTAGGAAATCCAGAAAAAGCTGTTTCTGATTGGATAGAAGCATACTGCCTTCTGCGCCGGGACCGCCGAAGCACAGCCGAGACGACGCCTGCTTGACCTTTTGGAACGTGCGCAGATAAAGCTGCCGGTATTCTGCCGGCGTCAGAAAACCATAAAGGGAGAATGTCATGCTGAACAGCGAAAACCGCCACTGGCGCACATTTTCCTCTCCGTAACGCTCCAGACAGTGCAGGGTGAAATGATAGACAAGGCTTTCCCATTTTTCCAAGTCGGATGGGAAACCGATAAAACAGCGGTTTTGATAGACCGGCGTGCGGCCCGGGGCAAGAAGTTGGGGCAGGAAGCCGAATTCAATATAGGGCTTGAAACCGAGCGCAAGCAGCCGGTCAAGCAGCAAGTCAATATGCGCGAACTGAAAGATCGTGCCGCCCTGTGGATTTTCGTAATAAACGTGCATGGAGTCGTTGAAAATTCCGTGAAAACGGATGTAATCGAAATGGATCAGCGCCTGCAGATCCGCAAGCTGCTGCTGGACTTCGATGGTGAGGCAATCGTCGGCATAGCCGGCGTTGATCATGTCCTGCCAGTCACGGTGCATGGTCTGTCCGCTTTCCAGCGCGGATAGGGGAATGTGCATATGCTGTGCAGCCTGTACCGGTGCCAGAAGCGAATTATGCTGAGGGACAAGGTAGCGCAGTAAGGCGTGATACTGTCTCTGCGGAAGCTCCTGTGGGATGAGTTGAGGGTCATCCCGCGGAACGTGGATCAGACCACGACGGTACTTGTTGGGCGTGACAGCATATTTGCGCTGGAAACGATTGATAAAATTGTCCGGTCGGCTAAAGCCGTTGTCCAGAGCGATGGCAGTGACGCTCTTATCTGTGATACATAGTTCCAGGAAAGCATGCTGCAGACGAATATCGTTGAGGTATTGGGTGAATGTTGTGCCGAGTTTCTCCCGAAAAAACTGCGACAGATAATTCGGTGAGAAATGCTCCTGGGCAGCGAGCGTGGCAAGCGAAATACGCTCCATATAATGAGAATTGAGGTAGTGCAGAATAGAATAAATATGTGAATCGTCAGAGGGCGGGAGAGAAGCATAGCAAAAATTCCGTTTGAGTTCGTAAAATACATCGTAGATCCGCCCAAGTAGAGCGAGGTCCGGATCGGATGGGGCGTTGAGATGGGCCTGGAAGAGTGATGCCAATGCGGCACGCAGGCGGTCATAGCGCGCCGACTCTTTCTGCTGCGCCAGAAAAGAGAGGCATCGAAATCGCAGTCCGGCCAAAGCAGTCTGGACGATTGCAGGCGAAAACGAAAAGAAGAGCATGGAGGACGAGCCGAGAAGTTCGCTGCTGTAAAGTTCATAAGGATTGATCAGCAGCACATCTGCCTCGTGCATGAGATATTGCTGTCCGTCGAGCGTGACATGCGCTTTGCCTGCCAACAGATATAAGATACCGAGGGAACTGTGCCAGTGCATGCGGCAGTCTGTAGTTGACTGGTGAAAAATACGGACGGGCGGTTCTGACAGGATGGCTTCCGGCATGATATCATCTCCTGCACAATATTTATAATATTTACTTTAACACATAAAATTAAAGTTGAAAAGATGCAATGCAGAAGAAAATACAAAAATATGAGATTAAATCACAAAAATGTTAGGGGATTGGCCATTGGATTTTTGAGTGAGGACACGGATTCCGAAAACCAGATGGAAAACCACTGTGTTTTGGGGAAGAAAATCAGTGAGGAGAAAGTTATACTGGATACATAAACAAACGGGCAGCTGGCGCCGCTGCTCTCAAATCACCGGACAGAATGACAGGAGCGTATTGAATTATGAAAAGAAGAATTTTGAATGAAAGATTGGCAGCGATTGTGGCAAGCATCCGTCACGGCGAAATGATCTTTATTGCCGATTCCGGCAGCGGCACCTGTTCCAAGGCTTTATATCCGCTTGATCCGAGCGTGGAGTACCTGGACGTCGAGGTCGTGACTGGCTCTCCGACCTTTGAGGATATTGTGCGCACGCTGGCAGAAGCGGGAGATTTTGAGGGTGCGATTATCACGGAAGACATGCCTGACCAGAACCCGAAGGATTATGGAACGCTGGTAGAGCTTTTCGGAGAAAACAAGGTGCGCCAGATCAATTATGCGCCCGAGTATTATCAGCTCCGCGACCGGTGCCGCGCGGTTGTACAGACCGGCGATATCGGCATCCACGCGCAGGCCGTGCTGGTCGCGGGCTATCCGAGTGCAGATATTGAGTTGGATGTTTTGCTCGGTAAAAAGAAGTTTACGACTATCCCTAAGAAAGACAGGAAGTGACCCTATTCCGATGAGGGTGACTTGCTGATCAAAGGCCGGCTTGGTTCCCTCATCTGTAGTCGAAGCAACGCAGGGGGCAAAGGAGAAAGGGGAGCGATCAAATGAAAAAGAAATCATCTCTGACATTGCAGGCGAGAGCAGGATACATGTTTGGCGGTGCCGCACAGACGACTATTGTCACGTTAATAAATGTCGGCCTTACATATTTCTATACAAATGTTATGGGTATCAACATCGCCAAGGTCGCACTTATCATGTTAATCAGCCGTATTTTTGATGGCTTCAGCGATGTGATAGCCGGTGTTGTGATGGATCGGACTAAGACGAAGTATGGTAAGGCGCGGCCGTGGATATTACGCATGGTGATTCCGCATTTCATTGCGCTGATTGCTATGTTTACCGTGCCGCATACATCAGAAAATCTGCAGCTGATCTATATTTTTATCGCATATAACTTTGCTAACACATTCGTTAATACCTTTGCAGGGCTGGCGCTCAGCACGCTCAATTCTCTGATGACACGCGATGCGGATGAACGCAGCCAGCTGAATGCACTGCGCCAGTTCGGTGCTCCGGTGATGGAGTTGGCGATTTCAGCATTTCTGATTCCAGCCGCCAATCTATTGGGCGGCGATCAGCGTGCGTGGATCATCGTAGTCGGTATTTTTTCGTTGATTGCATCTCTTTGTTATTTCCTGTGTTTTTTGTGGTCGCGGGAAACCTCGGAAGAAGAACGCGGCGCGAATAAGGAAACCACTTCGGCGGGCAAAGGCTTTCTGGCGGTCATCAAAAATAAATACTGGTATATCGTGCTGATCACCTGGATTATGGCGACTTTTTATCTGACGATCTCGGGTACAAATTTGTCATACTACTGTCAGTATCTGCTGGGGAATGTAGACTATATGAGCATAATCAATACAGCGGAAAAACTGTCGACTATTGTGCTGACTGCGGTGGCTGTGCCGCTTATGATACCACGGATGGGCAAGCGGAACATGATGTTGTTGGGGGCGTGTATTGTTACAGCAGGACATTTGCTTACTTTTGTTGCGCCGTTGAATATGAAACTTGCGGTTGTAGCGGCAGTGTTACGCGGTGCTGGTATTGCGCCATGCTTTGCCGTGCTGTTTGCTATGATTGCCGACTGTGTGGAATATGGTCATTGGAAAACCAATTTGCGCACAGAAGGTTTGATTTTCTGTGCAGCAACTGTCGGGCAGAAATTTGGACAGGGAGTTGCCAGCACGATCGTAGGGGGCTTGCTTGACAGTGTGGGATATGACGGCACGCTGGCGGTGCAGTCAATGCAGGCCATGGAGATGATTGAAAAGATCTATTTGTTTACACCAGTGCTTTGCTTCGGTACAGTTGTTGTCTTGATGCTTTTTTATCGACTTGACAAGGAATTGCCGCGCATAATGGAGGAACTGGAGGCAAGAAAAAGAACAAGAAATTGCTGATATTGCATGAGAGGGGAAAACCATGAATAGAATTCCATTGCACAAAGATTGGCAGAGTAAAACGCAATACATAGACCTGCCGACCGGCATCCGCATGTATTACATGGAGTCAGGAGATCCGCAGGCGGAGCCGCTGCTGTTGATCCATGGTCTGTGCGACTCCAGTCGGATCTGGCGCAGGCTGATGTGCGAGCTGGGAGATAAATACCACATCTTTGCCATTGATTGCCGCGGCGCGGGACAGACCGATAAACCGAAAGAGTTTGCCTATATGCCTGCAGAACACGCGTTGGATATTGCAGCGTTTTTAGATGCGGTACAGGTTCGGTCGGCTTATGTGTTGGCGCACTCCATGGGAACGATGATAGCCCAGGCATTAGCATTTACTGCGCCGGAACGTGTACAAAAATTATTTATGGCAGCGCCGATGGTGCGAGGCTTAGACGATGCAGCGGCTTTGCACGCGCAATATGATCAGTATGAGACAATGGATACGGCCTCCATGCCACAAAAACGATTGCAGGAACTGTTTCTGCCTTATCCGGAAAACTGCCGTGATCCGGAATTCCCTGATGGATTTTTCACAACACTGCGCGGCACTCCGGCCTGGGCAATCCGTGCTGCATGGTTTGGTGCCAATATGGCGGATCATCGCAACTTTGTGCAGTTTATCCAAGCGCCTGTCATGATGATTTGGGGCAATCGGGATACTGTTCTGGGTGAGACCTATCAAAAGGAAGTCAGGGCATGTTTTCCACATGCACCGTATCTGGTGATGGATGGGATCTCGCATGAGATTCCTAATGAAATGCCGGAAAAGCTTGCGGCATTGGCAACGACCTTTTTTGCACAAAAGTAAACAAGAAGCAAGCAGCGTGCAGAATACATGCACGCTGCTTTTCTATTGCCAGAGACAGCGGATAAATGAAAATGCAAATTGGAGAATGAAATGTCAAGTAGATAAAGCGTCTTATGCAGATTTAGGAAGATTGTTTTATATAGTGCTTTGGTGCGAGGCAGAGGAGAGACTTGATTTTAATTGTACAATAGATTAAAATAATAACAATATATAAATTAAATCATATTTAAATATATAGAATATTAATGGGAGAAAAGAAGAGCTTTACTGGTGTATATGAACAATTGTTTTGTAAACGGAGGGGATATTTGATGCTGCAGTTAGGGGATGAATACTTCGGAGTGCAGATATCTGTTAGAAGCAATGCTGAATTTCAGTTGGCGTGGAGTGATGAACTACAAGTCATTTACCAGCTTTCTGGGCGAACCTATATCAGTATGGATGAATCGTATTTTTTAATGAAGCAAAATGATCTGTTTGTTATTAATCCTTATGAAGTGGTAGATATTTCTTTACAGGGCATGTTGTTGTGTCTCTCTTTTTCCTCTTATTTGACGGCACCGGTGAATGGGATACAATTTTTGTGCCGTTCTTTTTGTTATGGAGAAGAGAGTCAGGATCAGTTTGACACTTTGCGATCCGAACTTGCAGAGATTTTGAAAATATATTTATTCCGCGAAGAGGAAAATAAGGTTGACTTGTTAAGTCATATTTATGCTTTTCTCAATTTGTTAGTTAAATTTTTTACGGCCAAAAAAGATATTGGAAGAGAATATGATAATAACTATTCTCGCTTGACGCTATTGCTCAAATATATACAAGAGAATTATCAACAAAAAATATCTCTGGGGGATTTGGCTGATATAACGTTCTTTGCACCCAATTATATCTCCCATTTTTTCAGGGATAAAATGGGGACAACATTTAGTAATTATTTGAATGATGTGCGGATGAAGCATGCTTTTTATGAATTATGCCATACATCAAAAAATATTACAGCTATTGCCATGGATAACGGCTTTAGCAGTACGAATGTTTTCATTTCTCGATTTCGCGAAAAATATGGGGTGACCCCAAAAAAATATCGGCTTGGTGTTCAATTTCAGGAAACTGATTGGAAAGGCGGTAAGGACTCTCATGATTCCGCTATTTCTATGGACAGTTTTCAGGCACTGCTTCAATATGGAAAGATTGTTCAGCCCCATATCCCAATTCCCAAGGAACCTGTGATACGAAACATCGCCTTAAATGCTGCCGATCAACCTACACAGCTGTATCATGATTGGCGGTTAATTATAAATGCGGGATATGCATTTAGTTGCCTGAGCGAATCTGTTCAGAAGCAATTGGAGATCGCAAAAAGGGAAATTGGCTTTGAATATGTTCGATTCCACGGGCTGTTTAACGATAATATGCAGGTCTATTTTGAAGCTGAGAATGGTACCCCCTGTCTCCGGTTTCAAACCGTCGATTTGCTCTTTGATAAATTATTAGAGCTTTCATATAAACCATATATTGAGTTTGGCTATGTACCGCAATTGTTGGCCACCAATAATAGTTCTATTTTTGAGACCAGAAGTTACATATCCTATCCGAAAGATATGGAGAAATGGATATACATGGTTCAGACTTTTCTAAAGCATATGATGCAACGTTATGGGACAAAGCGGATACGGGAATGGCGATTCTCGCTGTTTGGTATTAGTTTTACACAATACGGGCATTTGAGCAGGGATGAATACTATCAGCTCCATAAATATACATATCAAACAGTAAAAGATGTGGATGAACAATTAAAGTTTTGCGGGCCTGGATTTGAAGGGAGTTTATTGCTGGCCAAGAATGAGCAGGTCAGCAAACAGTTTCTGGAAAGGTGTATGAAAGAGAAGTGTGTGCCGGACTATATAACTGCGCATTCATATCCACATTCTTTCCAAGAATTGATTAAAAACTACAAGAGAATTCGCTCGGAAAGAGATTTGCAGGCTACACTGCGCCTTAGTGATAATGAACACTTTATGCAAGATGTAATCTGTTCTTTGAAAAATACATTGGCCAAATTGTACTGCTCCACTCATCGATAATAATTGATTTCGTTAAGT